>FR880176.1 GCA_000435195.1 Clostridium sp. CAG:169
TCCTTTGAGACCGTCTTTGATGACACACTGGGCAACCCGGACAAGCCGGACACTGCTGACTCAGAACTCTGTCGTTATGAACCACCAGCTTACCGAATCCGTATCTATCATTTTCGTGAAAACACCATTGCCAAGGGTGCTTTCTATCTTCTACCTCCTGAATATGGTCATCCTTTGGAGGACACTCCACCGGAGGAGGGCATCATCAAGGGTGTTTTCACCTTCGATTATACGAAAAAAGGTGATGACATATGCATCCACAGCTTTACCCTATCCTATGAAACAGCAGAGGGAATCACCATTCGTAACCCGGAAGTGTACGCTGTAGACCTTGTGCGCACACCGGTTGTAGATAACCAGATTTCACTGAAACATCTTCGTATTCTCTCTCGTAAACCCAGCAGCAATATCTTTTTCTCGGGCAGTTTCGATTATAAAGGTGAGGAACATTCCTTCCAAATCGACCTGTAAACAAATCCTCAAGGAGGAAATACGATGAACCGTCTGCCTATCTGCGCTATGCTTATCTGCACTCTGCTTGTGCTGACGCTGTGTTCCTGCCAGCCGGAGCGTCCCTCTTCTCCATCCGACAGGGAAGCTGCGTTCGAGTATCAAAATCACCCGGATCTTCTCTCTGATGATTTGGACACGCGTTTCCAGCAGCTGTTTTATTATGAATTGGATCAGCCAACGGTGGAGGAACCGTTTCCGCCTGCGCCTTACAGCTCGCCCGAGCAGTTATACGGAGGAAACGGCGGAAACGAACCGCCTGCCCGACTGTTTAAACGGGAGGTTTTTTATCCCCACCTTCTTTCCAAGGGCGCTTTCTTTTTTGTGGAGCCACCCTATGGTTATCTGGCAGTTGGTTTAAATCGCTGCATCGTCCGCGGAATCTACGACATACAAATCGAAGAGGAAGAAGGATATGAGCCATCTGTTCTGTCTGCTTTTTCTATGAAAATCGAGTTGCAGGACTGTTCCTTGACCGATGTGGTTTTGGAGTACCGTGGCACACCGCAGTTTCATCTGCAAAATCAAAAGATTCCGCTCACCATCGAGGAAACGGACGGCATCCTTTCTATCACCGCCGACCTCGACCGTGTGTCCCCCATCGTGACCGACCTTGGAAACAACCTGATTTTCCGCGGTGTGATTACCTATAAAGGTGAAGAATACTCCTTTTCATCCCGCATCTAACCCTATCCTCAAGGAGGAAATATGATAAAAGGTCTGTATTTTCCCCCGATTGATTTTTTCTATATCTATTGAATTGCATGAAGCAATATGATAAAGTGAAGAAAAGAAACCATTGAAATCTGTCGGAAAGGCAAGGTGAAATGATGTTGAAAA
>FR880177.1:0-5215 GCA_000435195.1 Clostridium sp. CAG:169
CCAGCACCTGAAGGTGGACCATCTGGGCAACCGCAACCCGCGCCTGCACACCGACGAAGTGCTTATCGCCCTGTCCATCTGTGCAGCGACCAACCCGACCGCCGAGCTTGCGATGGAACAGCTGTACAACCTGCGCGGCTGTGAGGTTCACTCCTCGGTCATCCTCTCCCCTGTGGATGAAAAGGTCTTCCGCCGCTTAGGTATCAATATCACCTGCGAACCGATGTACGAAAATAAATAAAATCGAAAAGGAGCGACCGGCTTTCGGTCGCTCCTTTTTTGCACTCAATCTATCCTATTTGTAATTTTTGTCTATTTTATAACTATTTATCCCATCAATCCAAAGCCATCAAAAAAAGCAGTCCGCAAAACGGACTGCTTTTTGTACGGATTTTTCCGATTATGCTGCCTTTGCTTTGGCTGCCTTCTTTTCCTGCCACAGGGTCCACAGGGAGCCGGAGAGGAAAACAGAAGAGTACAGACCGGAAATGACACCGACCATCATCGGTACGGCAAAGGTCAAAATCGAGCTGACATTCATCAGCACCGCTACCACACAGATGCACAGGAGTGCCATAGCGGTGGTCAGCGAGGTGTTGACCGTTCTGCGCATACACTGGTTGATGCTCATGTTGACCAGCTCACCCAACGGCATCTTATCACCCTGGGTGCGTTTGTTCTCTCGGATACGGTCGTAGATAACGATGGTATCATTGATCGAGTAGCCGAGGATGGTCAGCACAACCGCGATAAAGTTATCGTTGATTGGGAAGCCCAGCAGAACAAAGATACCAAAGGAAATCAAAATATCGTGCAGAAGTGCAATCACTGCCACGATGCCTGCCGAAGCGCCGCCAATTTTTCTAAAGCGGAAGCCGATATACACAACCATAATGACCGATGCAAAGATAACGGCTACAATACACTTTTTAAAGAACTCTCTGCCCAGCACCGGGTCAACGTTGTTGACGTCCTCTGCGGTAATGCTGTTATCAGGATAAGTTTCCTGCAAGGTCTTGAGCAGCTCGGTCTGGTTCTCGGTGGTCAGACCACTCGACTGGGTCAGGCTGACAACCAGGTTGGTTTGACCGGTGGAGCTGTTTTCCTGCTGCTGAACGGTGGCAGACTGTCCCAGCGCCTGCTCTACTGTCTTTTCAAAGGCGGCAGGGTCCATCTCTCCGGTGTAGGAATAGGTTGCAATCGAACCTCCCTTAAACTCAATATCCAAAGTCGGTCCCACAAAGATGGTGACCAGCAGGACCAGAACCATGGCAACAATCGAGATGGTGAAAAAGATTTTTCTCTTTCCAATGATGTTCAGATTCATTATTTTTCACCTCCGTAAAGCCATGCTTTTCGAAATGGTTTAAATCCTGCCAGCGAACGCAGCATCAGTCTGGAGCACAGAACGCCCATGACAAAGTTGAGGATGATGCTGACCAACAGGGTATAACCGAAGGAGTAGATGGAGCCTGCGGTCGCAGTTCCCAGACCCAGCCAGGAGAAGAGGAAGTTGAACGGAATCGCAAAGATACCGTCGCTTGGACCAAAGACGCCCATCAGAATGACGGCAACAAAAACAACGGTGATGTTGCTGTCAAAGATTGCAGAAAAGGCATTTTTGAAGCCGGTCTGAATTGCGCTGTCGATTCCTTTTCCGGTGCGGATTTCCTCGCGGATACGCTCTGCGGAGATGATGTTGGCATCTACACCGAAGCCCAGACCGAGGATGATACCTGCGATACCCGGGACGGTGAGGGTAAAGGATGGGAAGACGTTAAAGAATCCGGTGATTGCTGCAATGGTGCCTGCCAGCTGACCTACCAGCGCGATGGTTGCCACAAAGCCCGGCAGACGGTAGTACAGAATCATAAACAGTGCAATGATGACGAACGCTGCAATTCCTGCCTTGAGCATGGCATCCTTTGCACCCAATCCCAAGGTCGGGGAGATGGCATTGTAGTTTTTGGTGACCAATTCAAACGGAAGCGCACCGGCATTGATCTGGTTTGCCAGCTGAACCGCAGTTTCCGAGGTAAAGTCGCCGCTGATGACACATTTGCCGTCAGCGATAGCTTCGTTGACAACCGGTGCAGAAATCATCTCATCATCCATAAAGATGGAGATGCGTTTTCTTACCTGCTCCTGGGTCGCCTGCTTCCACTTTTCTTTTGCTTCTTCTTTAAATTCCAGGGTAACTACCGGCATCGGGGTGCCATTTTCACTCTGCTGATACATCGCAAATTCTGCCTTCTGCACATCAGCACCGGTCAGCACTGGATCTCCTGCCTGCGCACTGAGTCCACCGGTAAGACCATCAATCGGGGTGTCTTTGTAAAAACGCAGCTGTGCCGTTTTGCCCAGCTCCTCGATTGCCTGCTCGGGGTTAAAGTTCTGCTCGTCCGATTTCCATGGGAAACGAACAATGATGCGGTCATTATCGTTGTCGGTATAGACCTCGCTGTCGGTGATGTTCTGGTTGAGCAGTCTGGTTTTGATAACTGCCTCTGCTGCGGAAAGCTCATCATCGGTCGCATCCACGCCGTCCGGCGGGCTGAAGGTAACATCCACACCGCCGCGAATATCAATTCCCCAGCGGATGTCCTGTGCTCCCTTGATGTAGGTGCGGTCGATGTCGCCATACTTTGAGCTGACGCCAAAGAACGCTGCATAGGTCAGGAGCGCCAGCATCGCCACAACGACGAAAAAGACCGGCTTGCCAACTCTTTTCATCTGCAATCCTCCAATTCTGTTTTGGGACCGGCTGTCTGTCTTGCGAAAGCCTGTCCGGTTTTTGCCATTTTCAGGCACTCATACCGCTTATTATAGTGCAAAATCCCTAAAAAGTCAATCTGACTTTGGACCCGCCTCCAACCAAAACCATCTGTATTATTTTTATATCCCCCATCGAAATATTCTATTGCCCACTAAGCAATAAGGACTGCTGTCCTACAGACAGCAGTCCTTATTTTTCATAAAGTTGAGTTTATACGTTCAGCTCTGCGTGTTCACCCAGAATATCCTTGTTGGCTTCCAGAACCGGGTTGACACATTCGTTGAGGAACTCGGTGACCTGAGAAGGAGCACGTCCGGTAAAGTTTGCCGGATCGAGGATTGCTACGATCTCTTCCTTTTTCAGGTTGAACAGCGGGTCTGCCACGATGCGGTCGATCAGGTCGTTTTCGCCGCCCTCTTCTTTGACTACCCTTGCAGCCGCCTGAGAGTGTACCCGCAGCTGTTCATGCAGTACCTGACGGTCGCCGCCTTTTTTAACCGCGGACATCATAATGTTTTCGGTTGCCATGAACGGCAGCTCACGCATCACGCGCTGATGGATGACCTTTGGATAAACCACCAGACCGTCGCAGATGTTCAGCATGATGTTGAGGATAGAGTCTACGCCCAAGAATGCCTCGGCTACCGAGATCCGTTTGTTTGCCGAGTCGTCCAGCGTTCTTTCAAACCACTGGGTCGCTGCGGTGATTGCCGGATTGAGGGCATCTGCCATGACATATCTTGCCAGAGAGGTGATTCGTTCGCTTCTCATCGGGTTGCGCTTGTATGGCATTGCGGAGGAACCAATCTGATTCTTTTCGAATGGTTCTTCCATCTCTTTAAAGTTTTGCAGCAGACGCATATCGTTGGAGAATTTGCTGGCGGACTGTGCCACTGCGCTCAGGTTGGAAAGGACATAATAGTCCATCTTGCGGGAGTAGGTCTGACCGGAAACCGGTACACAGCTTTCAAAGCCCATCTCCTGTGCAATCATCTGCTCTGCCTTTTTGCACTTTTCTTCGTCGCCATTAAACAGCTCCATAAAGCTTGCCTGTGTGCCGGTGGTTCCTTTGGAGCCCAGCAGCTTGAGCGATTTGATTCTGGCTTCGATTTCCTGCTCGTCCATCAGCAGCTCGTTAATCCACAAGGTAGCACGCTTACCAACGGTGGTCAGCTGTGCCGGCTGCAGGTGGGTGTAAGCCAGACAAGGCATATCCTTGTACTGCTGGGCAAATTTTGCCAGCATGGCGATGACGTTGAGCAGCTTTCTGCGCACGATTTCCAGACCCTCGCGCATGATGATGACGTCGGTGTTATCTCCAACATAGCAGCTGGTTGCACCCAGATGGATGATTCCTTTTGCATTTGGACACTCGCAGCCATAGGCGTACACATGGCTCATCACATCGTGACGAACCAGCTTCTCACGCTCACGGGCGATTTCATAGTTAATGTTATCTTTGTTGGCTTCCAGCTCTGCAATCTGCTCGTCGGTGATGTTGATGCCCAGTGCTTTTTCTGCCTTGGCAAGGGCAATCCAAAGCTTTCTCCAGGTTTTGAATTTGTTGTCCTGAGAAAATACATACTGCATCTCCTCGCTTGCGTAGCGGGAAGAGAAGGGACTTTCATACGCATTTGTGCTCATTTAACATTCCTCCATCTTTCTCTTTACAAATCAGGAAACTCTCCTGTTATTTCCTTTTTAGTTTAACAACCCTGCTGTAAATTGTCAATTCATTTCTCCCATAAAACGACCGTTCCTGTCAAAAAGCTCCTTCCCTTCTCTGAAAAAGGGGTTTGCTAGCCTATTTTGAAAAAAGTTGTCCAAAGCTACTTTTTTTCTTGACAAAGAGCTTGTAATATGATAATCTATCTTCAGGCAAGAAAGTTAGCAGTTGCTAATTAACAGAATCCATCGAGAGGAGGCTCCTCAAATGCCTGCTACAATTATCATTATCGCTGTATTGCTGGTCCTGGTGGTATTGGCAGTCAGAAGTATTCTCAAATCTCGCTCCCGCGGCGGATGTTCGGGAAGCTGCGGCGGCTGTTCCGGTTGTTGTTCCGGCGGCTGCGCTTCCAACCATCCTCATTCCGACCGTTCTTAAACAGGATACCTACTTCACTTTTTTTAGATAACCCATTTTTTTATTCCTTCTTCTTAAAAAGCAACCTCCCCGCACTGGACAGCGGGGAGGTTGCTTTTTACCGTATTTTATCATTTTTTATTTTAATTTTAGGGCACACAGCGATTCGGTCAGACGAACTCCCGTCCAGCTTGCCAGCAATCCTAACAGCGCTCCGCACAAAACGTCGGTCGGAAAATGCACATACAGGTACAAGCGGGAAAATCCCATCAGCACCGCTAAACCCATCATCACATTCGACCAGCCGCCGAACATCTGCCGATAGTGCCAGAAGACCCCTGCACAGGCAAAGGCTG
>FR880177.1:5287-6387 GCA_000435195.1 Clostridium sp. CAG:169
CAGAAGCTGGAAGCCATCCACCAAATCATAAGGGCGGATGCGTCCCACCAGAGGCTTCAGAAACAGGTTGCCCGCCAGCAGGCACAGCAGCAGCGAAAACCCGACTGCCACTCCTTCTCTTCTCCATCGCCTGGTACACAGCAAACCGATGGTCAGCAGCGCAAACAGAAAACCTCCGTTCCCCAGCGCCGTAATCATCGGCATCAGAATGTCCAGCGTCTTTCCTCTTAAATGTTTTTGCAGCCAATTCAGAATCAAAAAATCCATCTTCTGAATGATTCCCATTTTGTTTCCTCTTTTCGTGGTCTGCCCGTGCAGACATTTTTTGACAGGTTTCCCTGTTTCCCGTACATTCGATGATACACATTTTTTTGTCTCTCTGCAAGTCCCTGTACGCTATTGGACCGTTTGTTTACAAATCTTTCGCTTTTAAAGGGTTTGTGCTATACTGAAAAATAAAAAAGAAGGTGAATTTCATGTCGCAGATTGCCAGCGTTTCCCTTTCGGTGCGGGAGCTAGTCGAGTTCATCCTTGCCAGCGGCAGCATTGACAACCGCGGTGGGGGCGACCTGTACCAGCGCGCCAACGAAGGAGCGCGGCTCCACCGCAAGCTGCAAAAACGGTCCCGCAGCCAATACGGAGAAATCTATCAGCCCGAGGTGACCCTGTCCGATGAGCGTAAGGTCGATGGGGTGGTCTTTCATATCTATGGCAGAGCCGACGCCATCCTCGATGACCCGGAGGGTCCTATTATCGAGGAAATCAAAACCACCGAGCTTGCCCTGACCCTGTTGAGCGATCAGCCGGAGCAAAGCGGATACAACCCGCTGCACTGGGCACAGGCAACCTGCTATGCCTTCATCTTGGCACAGCAAAGGCAGCTGCCCGAGGTGCGGGTGCGCTTAATCTACTGCCAGCTGGAAACCGAGGAAACCATCTCCTTCACCCATCGGCTTTCCTTTGAACAGCTGTCGCAGTTTTATCTGGACCTGCTTGCCCGCTACCACCGCTGGGCTATGATGCGCTTTGACTGGGAGCAGCTGCGCAACCGATGTGCTAAACAGCTTGCCTTCCCTTTTTCGGAATACCGAGCCGGTCAA
>FR880178.1 GCA_000435195.1 Clostridium sp. CAG:169
CAGCCATCCGCTCCAGCAGCGGCGGGTTAGCACACAGGCAGTAGCCCAGCCGCAATCCTGCCATCGCAAAGTGCTTGGTGAAGGCGCGCAAAATCAGCAGGTTGGGGAATTCTTCCACCCAGCCCTTCATGCTGTTGCCGTCGCAGTCCTCCAGAAAGTCGCGGAAACATTCGTCCACCACCAGCAGTGCGCCGCAGGAGGAGCAGCGGACCAGAATCCGCTCCAGCAGCTTTTGGTCGACCAGCTGTCCGGTCGGGTTGTTTGGGTTGCACAAAAAGACGATGCCGGTGTGCGGATGTATCTTTTCCAGCACCGAATCGTCCAGCACAAAATCTTGTTCTTCTTTGAGCAGGTGGTATTCGATGCGGCAGGAGCAGCCGTTTAACGCCTGCTCATATTCGGCAAAGGTGGGTGCGATCACCAGCGCGCAGCGGGGACGAATCGCCTGCACCAGGCGGAAAATCAGCTCCGCAGCGCCGTTTGCACACAGGATGTGCTCGGGTGCAATCTGCTCGGATTCTGCAATTTTTTGGACCAGTTCCCTGCAAAGAGGGTCGGGATAGAGGGCAAAATCATCCAGCCGCTCCATCAGGGCAGACTTGACCGAATCGGGCAGTCCCAAGGGGTTAATGTTGGCGGAAAAATCCAGAATGGTCCCCTGTATCCGCTCCCTTGCGGAGTAAATATCCCCGCCGTGTACCAGTTTTACCATGTGAAGGTCATCCCCTTTACAGCTTAAAAATGGCTTTATAGAGCCGTTTATTTGTTTATATCAGCCAATAGACCATCGCCCATGCCGCACAGCACAAAGCGGCGAACACAAGGTCGCTTGCCACCATCAGGCGATTGGCAAGGACAATATCCTGCGGCTTTACCGGTCGAATCGGGTCGCCGATGGTCGGTTTGTGGCACAGCTTTCCAAAGTAATATGCATCTCCCGCCAGCTGAACCTGCAAGGCGCCTGCACAGGCGGACTCGGTCTGGGCG
>FR880179.1 GCA_000435195.1 Clostridium sp. CAG:169
CGGTGTCGGTGGGGAAGGAAAACAGCAGCATGGAGCTTTCCAACTCGACGGTGGTGGCGGTGCGGTACAACATCGGTGCCTCCCGATGCGGAACATTGGCATTGATTGGACCGGTGCGGATGGAATATCCAAAGCTGATCCCGCATATGCAGTTCTTTGCCAAGATGCTCAGCGAACTGCTCAGCGAGGCGATGAACGAGCAGCCAAACGAGTAACACAACCAAATCAATCACAGATAGAAATGATAAGAAAAGGAGAATGGGTCGTGCCGGAAAAGAAAAAACAGCAGGCTCAGGCAGAGCAGGAACAGGAGAAGGAACAGACTTCTGCCGGTCCGTCTGCATCCGAGCAGGAAAATCAGACACAGCAGCAGGAGGGTCAGCCGCAGGAAAGCAAGGAGCAGCAGCTGCAAAAGCAGCTTGACGAGCTAAACGACCGTCTGCTGCGGACGATGGCAGAGTATGACAACTACCGCAAGCGTTCCATCAAGGAAAAGGATGCCATCTACCCGCAGGCAAAGGCGGATACGGTGGAAAAGTTCCTGCCGATCATCGACAACTTTGAACGCGCCATGCAGGCAGAGTGTGCCGACGAAGCCTTTAAAAAGGGCATGGAAATGATTTTCCAGTCGTTTATGAAGACGATGACCGACCTGTCGGTGGAGGAAATCGGCAAGGTGGGCGAACAGTTTAACCCGGATTTGCACAACGCCGTCATGCACATCGAGGACGAAACCTTAGGAGAAAATGTGGTGGCACAGGTGCTGCAAAAGGGATACCGCATCGGCGAACGGGTGGTCCGTTACGCAATGGTGCAGGTAGCCAACTAACAAAAAACCAAAACGTTAACAATTCACTTTATCATACGAAATAAAAATGGAGGTTATCTATCATGGGAAAAATTATTGGTATTGACTTAGGTACAACAAACTCCTGCGTAGCCGTTATGGAAGGCAACGAGCCGGTCGTGATTGCAAACCCGGAAGGCGCACGCACCACTCCATCGGTGGTTGCATTCTCTAAAACAGGTGAAAGAATGGTTGGTCAGGTTGCAAAACGTCAGGCTGTTACCAACACCGACCGCACCATCAGCTCCATCAAGAGAGAGATGGGCAGCAACTACAAGGTAACCATCGACGACAAATCCTACACCCCACAGGAAATTTCCGCTATGATTCTGCAGAAGCTCAAAGCAGACGCAGAGGCCTATCTGGGCGAGACCGTTTCCGAGGCTGTCATCACCGTTCCGGCTTACTTCACCGACGCACAGCGTCAGGCTACCAAGGACGCAGGCAAGATTGCCGGTCTGGATGTAAAACGTATCATCAACGAGCCTACCGCAGCAGCTCTGGCTTACGGTGTCGATAAAGAAAACGACCAGAAAATCATGGTATACGACCTGGGCGGCGGTACCTTCGATGTATCCATCATCGAGATGGGCGACGGCGTACAGGAAGTTCTGGCAACCGCAGGTAACAACCGTCTGGGCGGCGACGACTTCGACCAGAGACTGATGGACTACTTTGTTGCTGAATTCAAAAAAGAAAACGGCATCGACCTGTCCGGCGACAAGATGGCAATGCAGAGACTGAAAGAGGCTGCTGAAAAAGCAAAGATCGAGCTGTCCGGCATGACCCAGGCAAACGTAAACCTGCCATTCATCACCGCAGATGCAACCGGTCCAAAGCACTTTGACATGAACATCACCCGTGCAAAATTCAACGAGCTGACCGCAGACCTGGTAGAAAAAACCATGGGTCCTGTAAACCAGGCTCTGTCCGACGCAGGTCTGTCCCCATCCGACCTGAACAAGGTCCTGCTGGTTGGCGGTTCCACCCGTATCCCGGCTGTTCAGGAAGCTGTTAAGAGAATCACCGGCAAAGACCCATTCAAGGGAATCAACCCGGATGAGTGCGTAGCAATCGGCGCTGCTATCCAGGGCGGCGTACTGGCAGGCGAGGTAAAAGGTCTGCTGCTGCTGGACGTTACCCCACTGTCTCTGGGTCTGGAAACACTGGGCGGCGTTTCTACCAAGATTATCGAAAGAAACACCACCATCCCGACCAAGAAATCCCAGATTTTCACCACCGCTGCCGACAACCAGACCTCGGTTGACATCCATGTCCTGCAGGGCGAGCGTGAAATGGCAAAGGACAACAAGACCCTGGGTATGTTCCGTCTGGACGGCATCGCTCCGGCTATGAGAGGCACCCCACAAATCGAGGTAACCTTCGACATCGACGCCAACGGCATCGTTCACGTTTCCGCAAAGGATCTGGGCACCGGCAAGGAGCAGCACATCACCATCACCTCCTCCACCTCGATGTCCAAAGAGGATATTGAAAAGGCTGTAAAGGATGCAGAGCAGTTTGCAGAAGCAGACAAAAAGCAGCGTGAAGAGGTAGACATCCGCAACGGCGCAGACCAGATGATCTTCCAGACCGAAAAGACCCTGAAAGAGCTGGACGGCAAGATCGACGCAGCGGACAAAGGCGAGCTGGAAACCAAACTCAACGCCCTGAAGGAAGCAGTAAAAGGCTCCAACCTGGACGACATCAAAGCAAAACAGGAGGACCTGCAGAAGAAGTTCTACGACGTGTCGGCTAAACTGTACCAGAACGTCAACCCACAGGCAGGTCAGCCGGGCGCAGATGCAGGCGCACAGCCAAACAACGACGACCAGAACAAGGACGGCTTTGTAGACGCTGACTTTAAAGAGGTATAATCCGAAATAGACCGGTGAGGATTGGGGTCCGCGCTCCAATCCTCATGGTATGTATAAAGACAGAATCAGACCGACAGCTTCTACATAGAGGCAGGAGAGGGTGAACAAATTGGCAGAAGAAAAAAGAGATTATTATGAGGTGTTGGGCGTTCAGAAGGGCTGCACCGACGATGAGCTGAAAAAAGCCTACCGTCAGCTGGCAAAAAAATACCATCCTGACCTCAATCCGGGCGATAAAGATGCAGAAGCAAAATTCAAAGAGGTCAACGAGGCTTATGCCGTTTTGTCCGATTCGGAAAAACGTGCCCGTTACGACCAGTTTGGTCATGCAGGGGTAGACCCGAACTATGGCGGCGGAGCAGGAGGAGCCGGTTTTGGCGGCTTTGACTTTGGCGACATC
>FR880180.1 GCA_000435195.1 Clostridium sp. CAG:169
AGCACCTTGCCGTCCTGTGCCACCAGGGTCACCCGCTGAAAATCCTGCGGAAGCACTTGCAGCGCTTTCACCCCGTTTTCTTCTACATACACGGCAAGGTAGTTTGCCTCGCTTTGCAGTTCGTTGATAATCTGGTCGTCAAAATAATAATACAGGACAGCAAAAACAGTCGTCATGCCAATCATGCAGACGACCAGTGATATGCCAATCAGGGAACGAAAAATGCGTTTGGTCATTCTTTCTCTCCACCTATTTTGTAGCCGATGCCACGCACCGTTTCGATGTAGTTGCCTGCCGGTCCCAGTTTTTGCCGCAGGGTACGGACATGAACGTCCACCGTCCTGCTTTCGCCATCGAAGCCGTATCCCCAGATTTCATCCAGCAGCTGTGCACGGGTAAAGACGATGCCCTGTCGGGAAATCAGAAGGTTAAGCAGCTCAAATTCCTTTAAGGTCAGCACAACGTCCTTTCCATCCACCTGCACCTCGTGGCGGGTCGGGTTGACATACAGATTGCCGACGCGATATTCCTCCATCCTGCCATCGTTGGCTCCGCTGCGGCGCAGCAGCGCACGGATGCGGGAAAGCAGCTCCATCATCCGAAAGGGCTTTGGAATGTAGTCGTCCGCACCGATGTCCAACCCGCGCACGATGTCATATTCGCTGCCCTTTGCGGTCAGCATGATAATGGGCAAGCGCTTGGTAGCCGGTGCGGCACGCAGCTTTTCCAAAATGGAAAAACCGTCCTCCTCCGGCAGCATGATGTCCAGCAATACCAATGAAGGCACCTTTTCCGAGATTGCCTCCCAGAACTCGCTGGGAGTGGAAAAACCCTTTGCCTCCATCTTCTGCCCGTTGAGCGTGTAGATAATCAGCTCACGGATGCTTTCATCATCTTCCAATACGTAAATCATGATTCATCACCTCGTGCTTATTATAACACATTTTGCGGGTGATGCTCATTACTTTCGTGAATTCCTGTGATAGAATATTCCACCCATTCCGCTACATTGACCGCATGGTCGCCGATTCGTTCAAAGTATTTTGCAATCATCAGCAGGTCCAGAATCGCTTCCGGGTCACCAACCTCTTCTTTCAGGCAGCCAATCAGCTCTGCACGAACTTTTAAAAACAGCTCATCCACCTTGTCGTCGTCCTGTACCACCTTGCAAGCCATCTTCAAATCACCCTGTACAAATGCTTCCACGCTTTCGGTGACCATCGAAACCGCTGCCCTTGCCATATTGGTGATGTGCAGTCTGCCCTGCGACAGGGTATCTCCAACGTATGGGCACAATTCTGCAATATCTGCTGCCTGGTCGCCAATGCGCTCCATATCCGAAATCATCTTCAGCGCTGCCGAAATGACACGCAGGTCGCTTGCCACCGGCTGTTGCTGCAACAGCATCCGCATACACAGGCTTTCGATGTCGTGCTCGAGCTGGTCGATCTCCCCTTCGATAGCGAATACCCGCTCATTCGAAATATTTTTTTCTCCTTCCAGCACCTTGGCAGCGATGGAGATAGCTTCTTCGCACAGGCTTCCCATGCGAATCAGCTCCACATTCAGCTGGCGCAGCTGTTCATCAAATCTTGTTCTCATAGATTTAACCAAACCTTCCTGTAATGTAATCTTCGGTGCGTTTATCCTTTGGCATCGAGAACAACTGCTCGGTGCTGTCAAATTCAATCATCTTGCCCAACAGGAAAAACGCAGTTTTGTCGGAGATACGGGCTGCCTGCTGCATATTGTGGGTGACCATGATGATGGTATAATTTTTTTTCAGCTCGCTGGCAAGCTCCTCGATTTTGGAGGTTGAGATTGGATCCAGGGCGCTGGTCGGCTCATCCATCAGCAGCACCTTTGGCTCAACTGCCAGTGCGCGGGCGATGCACAGCCTCTGCTGCTGACCGCCGGAGAGTCCCAGTGCGCTTTTATTCAGACGGTCCTTTACCTCGTCCCAGATGGCAGCTCCCCGCAGGGAGGTTTCTACGATTTCGTCCAGCTTTACCTTTGCACGGATGCCCTGCAATCTGGGTCCGTAGGCGATGTTGTCGTAGATAGACATCGGGAAAGGATTCGGCTTCTGGAAAACCATGCCGATTTCTTTTCGCAGCCAGGTGGTATCTACCTGCGGAGCGTAGATGTCCTGTCCGTCATAGAAGATCTTACCCTGAATGCGAACTCCGTCAACCAGATCGTTCATTCGATTGAGGGTCTTTAAAAAGGTGGATTTTCCGCAGCCGGAAGGTCCGATAAACGCGGTGATTTGATTTTCCGGCAGCTCCATGCTGACATCATACAGTGCCTGATTGCTGCCATACCAGAGGTTCAGATTCTGAACCGATATAATTGTAGACATTCTGTTAAACCATGCCTTTCTCAATATGCAGTTTTATTCTAACAAAAGAAGGTGACTATTGTTGTTTTTTCAGTTTTTTGCCGGTGATGTTTGCCGCAAGGTTAATCAGCAGAGTCAGCACCATCAGGATGCAGGCGATGGCAAAAGCGACCGCCGTCTCACCGCGCTCGTTGGCATAGACATACAAGGCTACTGTCAGCGAAGCGGAGGAGGACTGCAATGATTCAAAGAATCCGTTGAGCACCAGTCCAAAGCCGGCGGTGAACAGCAGAGCTGCCGACTCACCAACGATACGTCCGATAGCAAGGATACAGCCGGTGACGATGCCGTCCACTGCATTTGGCAGAACGACGGTGCGAATCATATGCCATTTACCAGCGCCCAGACCCAGCGCACCCTCTCGATAGGACTGCGGAACGGTTTTTAAACTCTCCTGGGTGGTGCGCACGATGGTCGGAAGGATCATGACCACCAGCGTCAATCCGCCCGCCAGGATGCCCTGTTTAAGTCCCAGCAGCTGGATAAAGAACAGCATACCCACCAAACCAAAGATGATGGAAGGGATGCCGGTCAAAATCTCGGTGGCAAATTCGATGGCTGCAACCAGCTTGCGGTTTTTGGCATACTCGGTCAGGTAGATGGCTGCACCGACTCCCAGCGGAAGCACCACAATCATCGACAGAAAGATGATGTACAGGGTGTTCAAAATATTCGGCAGGATGCCGATGGTGTTATTGCGGTAGCTGCTCTGGGTACTCAAAAGCTCCCAGCTGATGCTGCCTGCGCCGCGGTAAAAGATATAGCCAATCAAAAAGACCAGCAGCGCACAGGTAACACCCGCACACAGGTACATCAAGCCCTTGAGAATGCGGTCATAGACCTTGCGTCGAAGTGCAAGTTCTTTCATCGATTAGGCACCTTCCTTTTTATTCTTGATAAAGACATTGAGTACAACGTTGATCAGCATGATGAACAGGAACAGCACCAAACCAATCGAGAACAGCGCCTGACGCTGCAACGAACCTGCCGCTGCATAGGACATCTCGGAGGCGATGGCGGTGGTGAGAAAACGCACCGAGGTGAACAGTCCCGGCATATTTGCCACGTTACCCGATACCATAATGATTGCCATTGCTTCGCCGATTGCTCTGCCGACGCCCAGCACCACTGCTGTTGCAACGCCGCTGCGTGCCGCAGGCAGACTGACCTTGAAGATAGTTTCAATCTTGGTGGCTCCCAGTGCCAGTGATGCCTCCTCATATTCCTTTGGAACGGCATTGAGGGCATTTTCCGACACATTGATGATAGATGGCAGAATCATGATAGCAAGCACGATGATGGCTGCCAGCAGCGAAGCGCCGGAGGAAAGGTCAAACAGGTTGCGGATAGCCGGAACCAGCACAATCATGCCGACTAGACCATAGACGACCGACGGAATACCCGCCAGCAGTTCAACTGCCGTGTGGATAAGAGCTGCCACCTTGGGAGGCGCACACTTGGAAAGATAGATGGCGGTCATCAAGCCAATCGGAACACCGACCAGCACGGCACCTGCGGTACCATAGACAGAGGTCAGGATGAAGGGAAGAATACCGTATGCCGGATCGGTTTTATTGGTCGGCGCCCAGCGCTGTCCGAACAGGAAATCCACCAGACCCACCTCTCGGATAGCAGGGATGCCGGATATGATGAGATAAATGCTAATCAGCAGAACGAATGCTACTGCGACAATCCCACACAAAAGGAAGAGGATGTGCATGGTCATTTCCATCGCTTCTCGAATATTTTTGTGTCTGGGATTGTTTCTTCTGGACTGCTGTCCTTCCGAGTCAGTCGGGGAAACTGCGGCGTAGGGAATATTTGCTTGTATTTGCTCTTGCATAGTTGATGCTCCTTCCCTGTTCGGGCGGCGTTATTTTTTACTCGA
>FR880181.1 GCA_000435195.1 Clostridium sp. CAG:169
AGTTCTTGTCGATGTTGCCGGTGTAGTGACCGTAATCAACAGTTTTCTCTACAACTGGTTTACCGATAGATTCGTCAGAACCTTCGATTTCTTCCAGAGTAGCAGTTACGTTAACCTGCTCCTTGGTGTAATGACCTTCTTCAATAGCTTCGTTCAGAGCTTCAAGGCTGGAGTATTTTTTGCCGTTGATGTAGAATTTCAGGCTGTTTTTAGCAACAGTTCTTTTTTCACCATCATATTCAACTTTACCAGTACCGTCGTTAGCTGGTACATCTTTAACAACTACAACTTCGTCACTGGTAAGCGTGTGTTTGCCGTTCTTTGGATTGGATGGGAATTTGTAACCATCAGCCTCCAGAGCCTCTTTTGCAGCCTCTGTGAGTTCTTCATTGGTGGCATCGCCCATACCCTGAGCTTTTGCAAACCATTTGCCCTGAGCTTCAGACCACCATACTTTTACATCTTCTCTTGTTTCGTAGGTACCAACTTTAACAGAAGTAACCTCGTCAACATCATCTTCGCTTTCGCTCCAGCCAGCGTTGTATACTTTCTGGTCATCAGCGTACAGAGGCATCCAGATAACGTCTCCTGGCTCGAAGTTAACGTTCTCGTTGTCGTTCAGAGCGGTGGAAGCTTCCTCAACGATGTCGCCATCTTTGTTGGTTACAAACAGTTCACCGTCAAATTTGAAGTTGTCCGGCCAATCAG
>FR880182.1 GCA_000435195.1 Clostridium sp. CAG:169
ATTTCGGTGATGCCGCTGCTGTCGGAGATGTCTGCAACAAAGCCGCCGATGTTGATTTCCTGACAGGAAGGGTCGGGACAGTAAAAATTTTTTAGGATTGCGTGTGACTCCCGTTCGGAAAGGGAGCCGATGCCATGCTGAAAAAAGCTTTCCTCCAGCACCTGTCTGCGGCAGCGCGCAAAATCGGCAGCGCGATCGGGTGTGAGCTGCGGCATGAAAAGCCACCTCCAGTCGGATAGAATTGGGGAAAAGATGGATTGCTTTACTGCGTCAAAGTGCTTTCACAACAGTATAGCACACTTTGGCAGTAAAAGCAAAAGAAGAAGGAGAAGAGAGGGTAAAATTCACACAGAATATTGGAAAATGGCAAAAGAGAATCAAAAAGAGAAATCTATAAAAATGCCCAAAAATGATGAAAAAATTTAAGCGAAATAGGAGGATAAGAGGGGAAAATAAGCAAAATACGGCAAATATCGACCGGAAAAGCCTGTGAAAAGAACCAAAACACAAAAGAAAGAAGGAAAATTTATGCAAGTATGCTGTGGCTTACAAAGAAAAGGAACGAAAAAAATCATCCTTTGTGTAGGGTTGCTAAGTGTATTTTAGACAAGGATTTTCCACCGGATTTTGTCTATTTTTGCCTTTTAAATGGGTATCATAAAAAAAATAATTGATATTTCACAACTTTTCTTCGATTTTATATTGCATTTTGATTAAAAATTATGTACACTATACTTATCAGGGCAAAAGCGGTCAATAGGGATATTGACCAATACGGATAGAAGAGGGGATTTGTATATGTCCAACAGATTGTTTCAGGGAATCGTTCATCAGATGCGGGAGTCGATCGATCGGGTCATCGGCGTTGTAGACAGCTATGCGGTCACCATTGCGTGCAGTGACTTGACACGAATCGGCGAGACCAACGAGTATCTGGTGCTGGATCTCAACGAGAATACCGACATCTTTGTGCGCGATGGTTACACCTACAAACCGTTCGGTACCCGCACAAAGCCCGACTACGCAGTTTTTGTAGAGGGCACCGATGAAACCGCCGCAAAATTCTGCAACATCCTTGCGATTTCCTTTGCAAGCATCAAGCAGTATTATGATGAAAAGTATGACCGCAACAACTTCATCAAAAATGTCATTCTGGAAAACATTCTGCCAGGCGATATTTATGTCAAGGCGCGCGAGCTGCACTTTAACACCGATGTCAACCGTGTGGTACTGCTGGTGCGGGTCGTTTCCTCCAACGACATCTCTGCATTTGACGTCATCCAGAACCTCTTTCCTGACAAACAGAAGGATTTTGTTTTCAACATCAGTGAAAAGGACATCGTGCTGGTCAAGGAAATTAAGAGCGGCATCAACGGCAAGGACATCGAAAAGCTGGCGCGTTCGATTGTGGACACGCTGGGCAGCGAATTCTATACCCGCGTGGTCGTAGGCATCGGCACCATCGTTTCGAGCGTCAAGGAGCTTTCCAAGTCCTTTAAGGAAGCGCAGGTTTCGCTGGAAGTCGGCAAGGTATTTGATACCGAAAAATCCATTGTCAGCTACAACAACCTTGGCATTGCCCGTTTGATTTACCAGCTGCCGACCACCCTGTGCGAAATGTTCCTCAAGGAGGTCTTTAAGAAAGGCTCCATCGACAGCCTGGACCACGAAACGCTGTTTACCATCCAGAAGTTCTTTGAGAACAACCTGAATGTTTCGGAAACCTCCAGAAAGCTGTTTGTTCACCGTAACACCTTGGTCTACCGTCTGGAGAAGATTAAGAAGCTGACCGGTCTGGATTTGAGAGAGTTCGACCACGCTATCGTCTTCAAGGTGGCTTTGATGGTGAAGAAATATCTGACCGCAAATCCGGTTAAGTATTAAAAGAGAATAGGATACCGATGAGAAAGCGGCGCAGGACTTTT
>FR880183.1 GCA_000435195.1 Clostridium sp. CAG:169
GTCTGCCAATTCCGCCATATCCGCAAATGACCTCTGATTTTTATACGGCGAGGTGACCGAGGTGGAGCGAACTGCTTTATCCACAAAGGCTGCGGCAAGGTGCGAAAGCAACTGCTTTCCTTAAAAAGGAAGGATGCCGCATACCGTTATTTATTATAGCAGTTTAAGAAGGGAAAGGTCAAGCGTTTTACCAAAAGAAAGAGAATTTTGAGAAGAAAGAGAAGGAATGAATTGACTTTATTTTAACGAAAGAGTATAATATAGTCAATATCAATAAAACGATTGTCTGTAAAAGACAAAAATAATGTGATTTATTGGAGAATGGGAGGAAAAACAAATGATGTTGTTAAAAGATCGTGTAGCAGTTGTAACCGGTGGAACCAGAGGCATCGGATACGCCATCGTTAAAAAATATCTGGAAAACGGAGCAAAGGTCGTTCTGTTTGGCTCGAAAGAGGAGTCGGTCAATAAAGCTGTCCAGTCGCTCAAAGCAGAGAACCCGGATTGGGTCGTAGAAGGAATGTGGCCAAACCTGACCGATTCCGAAGAGATGGAGCAAGCCATCGCCAAGGTCGGCGAAAAGTACGGCAGACTGGATATTCTGGTCAACAACGCCGGTGTATCCCAGAGCACCAAGCTGGAGGACTACCAGCCGGAGGACTTTGCAGGTATTATGAACCTCAACGTAAACGCACTGTTCAATGCCATCCAGCCGGCAGTTAAGATTATGCGCGCACAGGGCGGCGGCGTCATCCTCAACACCAGCTCGATGGTCAGCATCTCCGGTCAGCCATCCGGTGTCGGTTATCCAACCAGCAAATTTGCCGTCAATGGGATGACCCTGTCGCTGGCAAGAGAGCTGGGTCCAAGCAACATCCGTGTCAACGGCGTTGCACCGGGTGTTACCCGCACTGACATGGTAGCGGCTCTGCCGGAGAATATGATTAAACCGCTGATTGCAACCATCCCATTGCGCCGCGTCGGTGAGCCGGAGGATGTTGCAAACGCATTCCTCTTCCTGGCAAGCGATATGGCAAGCTATATCACCGGGGAAATCCTCTCGGTAGACGGCGCTGCCAGAAGCTAATTGACAAATTAAATCCATTAAAAAAAGGCGATGAATTTTCATCGCCTTTTTTTATGTGTGTTTAGCGGGTCAGCGCTTCTTCCAGCAGCTTTACGTCAAAGTGGAAATCCTTGTAGCCCTGCACGACGGTGTCCCAGTATCTCTGGGTCGGCGGCAGCTTGTCCCCGCCATTCATCACATACCAGAAGCCTTCAACCTCTCCGTGTCCTTCGATGGAGAAGGTCATCGTTTCGGTGCGGTAGATGTTGTCCTGCACATCCTCGTAGTCGTCCAGTGCGCGGATGTCCTCCTCATACACCTCAAAGGCAGCGATGGGAACAAAGTGGTCGGGACTGGGCACAACGGTGAGGAAGGAGGTGTCCGGTGTGTGTCCGCGGAACATCAGCTCATGTCTTTCGGCGTGTCCGGCACCCAGCAGGCGGGCAGTGGGACACCGAACCTTCATATCTTCCAGGTTCAGATTGCTTCCATAGGCAAAATAAATTTTGGGTTGGTTATTCATTCGACCATCCTCCTTTTTTATCAGTCTTAATATTTCTGCTTATTAAGTTTATCATAGCAAGTTGTGTGCTTTTTTTCAAGAATTTATTCTGAAAAATGCAGCTGTCATTTTGTGACACAGGAAAAACGGCTTTCCCCAAAAACAAATTGGGGAAAGCCGTTTTTTATGGATGAATCGTGGATGTCAAAAATTAGTAACCAATCAGCGTGTTATAAAAGACGAGGGTGTTGTCCGAAGAACACAGGGCGGTGCGCTCCATCGCATCCAGCTGTTCCGGTGTTTTTCCGGTAAACCAGTCCAGATGATTGCGGCGGGCAAATTCTGCGACGCTGATATTTTCAGAAACGTCAAAGAGCACCTGCATCGACTGCTCGGCGCTTTTTTCATAGAGAGCATCTTTATAGACGTTTGAATTTAAAAGCGGATACAGGTCGTTGCTGTATTCAGAAGGGGAAAGCAGGTAAGGCAGCTGGAATTCACTGTCCTTCAAAATCGAAAGCAGATGACTGTTTTCGATGAACAGTACGCCTCGAACCGGAGCTTCTGTGGAATCCGTTTGCAGGTAGAGGCGGTTGCAGCTCATCGAGGTGCGGTTCGGGCTGGAAGCTGCCAGAATCTGCTCAATCAGCTCGGGGTCGGTGATGCTCCATTTGAGATTGGAGCGCTCGATGGATTCGGCATAATCCTCCAGGTCGCTGGTGATGGAGAGTGTAGGGTCCAAATCAATGTCCTCCATGGTTGGCATTGTCACAACCAGAGATTGAACCTTGGTGGAAGGCTGCCCAAGATTCAGACCAAACGACTCCAACAGCTTGAGCGTTTTCTGATAAGAGGAGCGCAGAATCAGGTTGGAGCTTCCATAGGGCAGCTTTTGCAGCTGTTCGCGCAGCTCAAGATTTTGCCGAAGACTTTCATCGTATTCCTTGACACCAAATTCCAGGTAACCGCAGAAGGAGTCGGCAGAATAGTCGAAGAGGCGGTCGGCGGTCATGGTCATCAGGTCTTCGCGAATTGCCTGAAGCAGGGCTTCATATTGGTCAGTGTCGACCGTTCCGATACGGCTGCCGATGGCGTTGTAAAGGGTCACCTGCTCGAGCAGTTCGGGCTGATAGAAAAAGACCGGTTCGCTGCTTTGAATCACTTCCGGTTCGCAATAGATTTGCTCGAGCAGCGGAAGGTCATGGGCGCTGATTCGATACCGGCGGCTCAATTTATGACCGTTTGGCTCCAGAGAATAGGTGATTTCATAGAAGGATGAGGTCTGACCGGTATAGTCTTTTAAATCCAGCCCATTCTGGTGGAGCTGAAGAACCAGCTTCTTTGCAGATTCCGAGGTCAAGGTGCTTTTGGGAGTGGCGAAATTGTCGTGCCAGATTCCGTTGGTGTCTACCCAGGTGTAGGAGGAATATCGGCTGGCTCCAGTTGCCATTCGGAAGGAGAGGTGTTGAATCTTTTCCTCTGTCGGAATTCGGTAGACCTGACCAAAGCCGTCGGTGACAAAAAAGATGGGAACGATTAGACACAGCGCCATCAAGAGGGCAATGCTGCGTCCATTGCTGCGCAGCTTGGAAAAGCCTTTTCCGGTGACGCCCTCCACCAGCAGGAAGCCGAGAGGTGCGCCCACCAGACAGCCCAGCAGGGCGTTGGTGACCGGATCGTCAAAAAAATGGATGCCGAAGACCAGGAACATCATCAACATTCCTGCCAGAATCTTCATGATTTGGGTGAAGATGGTTTGTCTACCCCACTGCTGCGCCCACTCGCTGTGGAAGCGGCGGTAGAGATGCAGCGCAAGCATCAGAGCGGCAAAGCCCAAAACCAGCCAGAGCAGCATACCAATCAACCAATGGTTGTTGTCTGGAAGCGGTGTGTAGGAATAATGGTTCATATAATATGCCATCAGAGCATAGGGGGAGAGCAGGCTGGCAGGAATCAGAAGGTTTCTATTGGCTGCGCCATAAAGGGAGCCGGAAAAAGCTGTGACCATAAACAGAAGTACCGAGCCGGCACCATTGAGGGCAGCGGAATAGAGGATGCTCTCGATGGTATTCGAGGAGGTGACTGCCACCATGCAGGAGATGGTGAAAATGGAGCTGTACAGGACAGCCCAAAACAGAAAATCCTGGAGATGGATGGACAACAGGGTGATTGGAGAAAGGACAGAATGATAGAAAGCCAACTGAATGGACAGGGACAGCACCTTGCAAATCAGCAGAGGAGGCAGCAGGAAGGTAAGCCCTGCAAAGTAGCGGGTGAAAAACAGGCGGTCACGAGATACCGGCATCCCGTGGTAGAAATCCACCGAAAGACGGGTGTGCAGATAGTGGAACAACATGGTTGCCAGCATGACCGGCACGACAAAGCCCAGCACACAGAAGGCAAAGGAGGAGACGCGAGGGTGCAGGCTGTTTGGTGTGATGATGCTCATATCGACCTGGGAGGCAGAGGTGTAATCGGGCAGCACGGCAGTCAGCAGCAGGGCAACCAGATACATTCCCATAGGAATGAGGTTCTGTTTGACTACGGTGCGGTACAGCTCAAAAAACTGGTGATCGAACAATCTGCCGGATGGACGGGAACGAGAATTAGAAGATGACGTTGTTGTAGTCATAGCCGACAGCCTCCATTTCTGTGATAAATATTTCTTCCAGCGTCAGCGGTACCGTTTCACACAGCAGCGGGTGAAAGACCGACAGCTTCTGCTGAATCTGTATCGGATTGCCGCGGACCACCATCTCTGCAATGCTGCCGCTGCTGTGCATGGAGATGATGGGGAACAGTTGAGCAAGCTGTTCGCGGGAGGGCAGCGGACGGGCGGCAAACTGGATTTTGGCAAAGTCGCAGCGCAGCTGGTCCAGCTCCCGTTGGAACAGGATGTGTCCGCCGTGCAGCAGACCGACCTGGTCGCACAAATCCTCCAGCTCCCGCAGGTTGTGGGAGGCAATCAAGACGGTGGTGCCTCGTTCGATGACATCGTCCGAAATCAGCTTGCGTACAGCGACGCGGATGACCGGGTCAAGCCCGTCGAATGCTTCATCCAGCAGCAGGTATTTGGGCATACAGCTCATGCCGAGGATGATGGCGATTTGGCGGCGCATCCCCTTCGAGCAGGTGGATAGCTTGCGCTTGGGGTCGATGGGGAAACGCTGCACCAGCTGTTCGTACCGCTGCTGTGACCACTGGGTATACAGGCAGGCGTACAGCTTTGCCATGCTTTCCATCGAAGCGCCCGGCTGCTGATAAATTTCATCGGGGATGAAGAAAATCTGCTGTTTGCACGCCGAATTTTCATAGACCGGCTGACCGTCGATTTCAATGCTGCCGCTGGTGGGACGGTAGATGCCTGCCAGCAGGTGCAGCAGGGTGGATTTTCCGGCGCCGTTGGAGCCGACCAGACCGTAGATGCTGCCTGACTCGATGGTGGTGGACAGATTTTCCAAAGCGGTGGTCGGACCGAAGGTTTTGGTAAGAGAAACCGTTTTAATCATCTTGGGTACCTCCTTGGTTGCAGGGTGAAAGGGAGTCCAGCTGTTGGCGGATGGCGTCGAGCAGTTGCTGCGGGGATACGCCGCGGCTCAACGCCTTGTCCACAGCGTCCAGAACCTCCTGCAAGGCTGCCTGCCGCAGCGATTGCAGGGAAAGGACATCCGGTGAAACAAAGCTTCCCCTTCCCGATACGGTGTAGATGATGCCCTGTTGCTCCAGCTGCTGATAAGCTTTGGCAACGGTGTTGGGGTTGACACCCACTTCGCGCGCCAGCGCGCGCACCGACGGCAGCTGCTGATTTTCGTCCAGAATCCCCAGCATCGACAGACGGATGATCTGTTCCTGAAGCTGCTCATAGAGGGGGACCCGACTTTGCAAATCAATCTGGATCATTTCTTCACCTCCCAAATCTATCTGTATGAAGTGTATTAGTTTGAATAGTACACTTAGAGTATAGCAGATTTTTCTGGCTTGTCAAGTATGAAAAAGACAGAGCCATAAAGTTTTCAAAATGCACCGAATCAGCCGATGCAGCAGGTGGTTGAATCCAAATTTTTTTGTTGGATACAGGGGAAAAAGACTTGCTTTTTTGCCTGTGATGTGGTAGTATGTATTTTGTTATCTTATGATTTTCAGAAAGAGGTGACTAGCTAAGATGAAACAGGGAATCCATCCAAAGTATGAGCCAACCGTTATCAGATGTGCATGTGGTGCAGAATTTGAAACCCGTTCTACAAAAAAGGATCTGCGCGTTGAAATTTGTTCAAAGTGTCATCCTTTCTTCACAGGCAGACAGAAACTGGTTGATACCGGCGGTCGTGTAGATCGTTTCAACAAACGTTTCGGTCTCAATAACAAATAGGTTCAGAACTTTACGCTCACAAGGCAATGCATCAGAAAAACAGACTGCTGCATTGCCTTTTTGCTATCCCTTGTTGCAAAAACACGGGGATAAAATCAAAATCAGGCGGAGGGAAGGCTTATGCAGGAATATGTAACCATCTATGCTCCGGCAGAGGATGAATTTGTCGAGCGCAAATCCAGGTTTATCGGAGCAATCGCGCCGGTGCAGACCGAGGAGGAGGCACAGGCGTGGATTGCGCAGGTGCGTCAGCAGCACCGGGATGCCACCCACAACACCTATGCCTACATCCTGCGCAACGGGATTAAACGTTACTCGGACGACGGAGAGCCGCAGGGGACTGCCGGTGTGCCGATGCTCGACTGCATTGAAAAAGAGGGTCTGGTCGATGTGGCGGTGGTGGTGACCCGCTATTTCGGCGGCATCCTGCTGGGAGCTGGCGGCTTGGTGCGCGCTTATTCCCACGGAGCCAAGATTGCTGTCGATGCTGCCTCCCGCAAACTGATGACCACCTGCGTGTTACTGGAGATGCAGATGGACTACTCCTTTTACGGAAAGGTCAACTATCTGCTGCCAAACTATGTTTGCCGGGTGGAGGACACCGATTTTGGAGCGGTGGTCAGCATGAAAGTGCTGTTTAAAAAGGATGAGAGCGAGCGCTTTATCAAAGAAGTCACCGAGCTGAGCGCGGCTTTGATTGTTCCGCAGGTGGTGGAGGAACGTTTCGACCATTTTGCGGGATAAGTTCGCATAAAAAATTAAAATTACAGAAGGAATTTCGTCTTTTTTTCAGTATATAGTATATAGAAGGGGAAAAAGGGAATTTCCTTTCAAAAGGTAAGGGAGATCATCTGGAAAGGAGGGCGGCAGGATGTTGCCAGAACTGTTTATCCAGCAGCTCAAACAGAGCTGTGATATGGAGCGGATCGTTTCCGGCTATCTGCCCTTAAAGAAAAAAGGGCGCTACCTGGTGGGACTGTGTCCCTTCCACTCGGAAAAGAGCCCTTCTTTTTATGTCTATCCGCAGAATCAGTCTTTCTACTGCTTCGGATGCGGAGCGGGAGGCGATGTGATTACCTTCATCCGCCGCATCGAAAATCTGGAGTATATGGAGGCGGTCAAGCTGCTGGCGGACCGCTGCGGGCTGGAGCTGCCGATGGACAGCGACCAGTCGGACGCACGTTCGATGCTGAAAAAGCGGGTGCTGGAAATCAACCGCGAGTCGGCACGGTTTTTCCATTCCTGCCTGATGTCCGAACAGGGCAGACAGGCGTATGAGTACCTCATCAGCCGAGGCAGGGACCGCAAGACCATCCGTCACTTTGGATTGGGCTATGCACCGGCAGGCTGGGACGGACTGCTCAACCACCTGCGCGCCAAGGGTTTTTCGGACAACGATATGCTGGAAGCCAATGTGGTGACCAAAGGAAAATACGGACCGCACGACCGTTTTTCCAACCGAGTCATCTTTCCGATCATCGACCTGCGGGGCAATGTGGTCGCCTTTGGCGGCAGGGCGCTGGACGACAAGGGAGCCAAGTATCTCAACTCCAGCGATACGCCGGTCTTTAAAAAGAGCAAGACCCTGTTTGCCCTCAACTTTGCCAAAACCTCCAAGCGCCCGGGTCTGATTTTGGCAGAGGGGTATATGGACGTCATTGCCATCCATCAGGCGGGCTTTGACAACGCGGTGGCAACTTTGGGCACTGCGCTGACCGAGGAGCAGGCAAGGCTGATTTCCCAGTATGCCGAGCGGGTGGTGCTGGCGTACGATTCGGACGGACCGGGACAGGCAGCCACCAAGAGGGCGATGAATATTTTTGATGAGGTCGGTGTCAAGGTCAGTGTGCTGTCGATGACCGGTGCAAAGGACCCGGACGAGTTCATCAAAAAATATGGGGCCGAGCGCTTTGCCATGCTGCTGGACAACAGCCGCAATCCGGTGGAGTTTGAGCTGAGCAAGCTGCGCACCACCTATGACACCGCGCAGGCGGACGGCAAGGTGGGATATCTCAAGGAGGCGTGCAAGCTGTTTGCCGGCATCCGCAACCCGGTGGAGCGGGAGGTCTACATCACCCAGACGGCAAACGAGCTTGCAATCTCGCCGCAAGCTATCAAGGCACAGATTGAAAATCTGGACAAGCGGGAGTCCTACCGCCAGCGTAAGCAACAGCGGGCGGACACCAACATCTATATCGGCAGGATGGCAGCAGCAAAGGACGACCTGCAGCGCCGCACCAATCTTCGCTACGCCATGGCGGAGGAAGGGGTGCTGTTCTGCCTGATGAAAAACCCGGACTCCTACCCGCAAGTCAGCAGCCGGGTGAGCGAGCAGGATTTTGTCACCGACATCAACCGTCAGCTCTATCTGGCACTGAGCCAGCGCTTGGAGCAGGGACAGACGGTGGAGATGATTGACCTGTCGTCGCAGCTGTCCCCAGAGCTGATGGGAAGAATCTCGGCAATCATGGCGACGGCACCGTCGCAGCGGTGCGACGAGCAGACGCTGGGGGATTATATCGCTCGGTTGATCGAGCATAGAAGTGTAAAAACGGAAAGGGAAGTTGCCCAGATGGATGACAACGACTTGGGAGAGTATGTCAAACAGCTGGCGGCAAAGAAAAACAGGAGGAGTTAGTTTGGCAGTAAAGGACAAAAAGGCAGTGATCCGCAGCCTGATCGAAAGCGGAAAAGCCAATGGCAAGCTGACAACAAGAGAGATCAACGATGCGCTGGAGCAGTTGGATTTCGATGTGGAAAAGGTGGACAAGCTGTATGACACACTGGAATCGCTGAACATCGACATCGTGGACGACATCGACCTGTCCGATTTGGACGGCAAGGACTTTGATGGCGAACACGACGAGGATGACGATGCGCTGCTGTCGGTGGAAGGCATCAGCATCGACGACCCGGTCAAGGTGTATTTGAAGGAAATCGGTCGCGTGCCGCTGCTGACTCCCGAGGAGGAGATCGAGCTGGCAGAGCGGATGGCAAAGGGGGACCCTTATGCCAGAAAACGTCTTTCGGAAGCGAACCTTCGACTGGTTGTCAGCATTGCAAAACGATATGTTGGACGCGGAATGCAGTTTTTGGATTTGATTCAGGAGGGCAACCTGGGTCTGATCAAAGCGGTGGAGAAATTTGACCACACCAAGGGATTTAAATTCTCCACCTATGCGACCTGGTGGATTCGTCAGGCAATCACCCGTGCGATTGCCGATCAGGCAAGGACCATCCGCATCCCGGTACACATGGTGGAAACCATCAACAAGGTCAAAAAGGTTTCCAGCCAGCTGCTGCACAAAAACGGACACGATCCGACAGCAGAGGAAATCGCAGAAGAACTGGATATGCCAATCGACAAGGTCAGAGAGATCATGCGCGTTGCACAGGAACCGGTTTCGCTGGAAACACCAATCGGCGAAGAGGAGGACAGCCATCTGGGCGACTTCATCGAGGACTCGGATGCACCGGCTCCGGCAGATGCCGCTTCTCACACCCTGCTCAAGGAACAGCTGGAGGATGTCCTGTCTACCTTGACCCCAAGGGAGAAGAAGGTGCTGGAACTGCGCTTTGGTTTGGAGGACGGCAGAAATCGCACCCTCGAAGAGGTTGGCAAGGAATTCAACGTCACCCGTGAGCGTATCCGCCAGATCGAAGCCAAGGCACTCAGAAAACTGCGCCATCCAAGCCGCAGTAAACGTCTCAAGGATTTCCTGGATTAGTGGATAAAAATAAAAAAGATGCAGACAAACGTCTGCATCTTTTTTTGTTTGATTTTATAGAGGGGCGACTTCATCCCTTTGCAGCGAGAACAGCACATTGTCATAGACAACATCGTTATACCGCAGCGCCCGATGCAAATAACCCTCCTGCCGGAAGCCGAGCTTTCGCAGCAAGGCTTGGGAGGCAATGTTGGGAGCCAGCACCTGCGCTGATATGGAATCGTAGCGCTTGACCCAGAACAGGTAGTCGATGAAGGCGGTGAGCGCTTCGGTCATATACCCTTTGCGGGTGTACTCCTCCCCCAGCCAGTAGGCAAGGTCGATGGAGTTGACATCATAGCGCAGATGGTCTTCGTCGACATGGATTTTACCAATCAGCCGGTCATCCTCTTTGCTGGCAATGGCAAAATCCTTTTGGTTGGCAATCATCTGTTGCAGATAGTTTCGGGAGCCTTCGCGGTCCATCTTGAACATACACAGATATTGCAGGACGAAGTCGGAATTTCCCAACCGGTCAAATTGCTCCAAATCCTCCATGCGCAGCTCGCGGATTGTCAGATGTTCGGTGACAAGGTTCATGGGTCTCCCTCCTGATGTGTTATTGAGAAAAACAGAAGTTTTCGTCCACCTTTTTCAAGAGGTGGTGGGTTTTGCACTCCGCAGAGTGCCAAAACCTTTATCGTCAGGCACATTTTTGAAAGTTTTCGGCAGTATCGGCAGAAGCTGATGATAGCATACATCTGCACAAATATGTGCAGATGTGCACTGACGTGCAAAAGCATCGAAACAGCCTGACAGCCTCTATCGCTTTTTATTTTTTGTTATTAGGTTGGGGCTGCTCGCCCCAAACCCTCGCAAACTTTTGTGTACAAAAGTTTGACAAAAAACTTCTGTTTTTCTTTTAACTGCCTTTATCTAGCCAGCGAGCCCATTGGGTCCCATGGCTCGAGCATGATTGGTTCGCTTTCGAAAATTTCAACCACTTCTTTTGGCAGATACTTTTTGTTGACCACGATCTGGTAGGTGTATTCTTCGAACCAGCGGTCGCTCATAACATAGTATCCGTCCTTGCAGGCATCTTCACCCCAGCTGTTTTCTACACGCCAACGGTTTGGATTGCCGTTTTCGTCGAGGTTGACCCCCTGGAATACCATCGCATGGGTCATCTGGCTCTGTCCGTATTCCAAACGCTCTGCTTTGTTCATGCCAAAGTGGGTGCCGAACAGACCGTCCAAGTCATAGATGTCCAAATCCAGGATGCCGCCGGTGCGGGAGCCGCGTTTGCCG
>FR880184.1 GCA_000435195.1 Clostridium sp. CAG:169
AGCTGAGCATACAGCTGACCGTAGATGGAGGTGTCGTAGCCCAAATCCAGCAGTGCCTGCATAATGTGGACCTTGTAGATGGAGTTGCTGGCGGCAGCATAGCGCAGAATATGCTCGCGGGTGACCGGATACAGTCGGGAAACCTTTTGAATCATCTGTTCACCGGAGATGCGCCGCTGCTCTAGGGTGCGCGACAGCAGTCCTGCCAGCCGGTCGGGCTTGAGCGGCAGATAGCACAGGATGTGGACCCTGCGCTGTGTGTCCGGGTCAAAGGTGGAAATTTCCACCCCGGGAATGACGGTAATCCCGTAGCGCTTTCCCAGTACCTGTGCGCGGGAAGCGCCTGACAGTGTGTCGTGGTCGGTGATGGCAAGCGCATCCAAACCGGCACGTTTTGCATAAAAGACGATGTCCTCCAGCGAGGTGGAGCCGTCGGAAAGCTTGCTGTGGCAATGCAGATCGCCTATCATGGTGTACAATCACTCCTTACCAAAAGGATGAGGACTCTTGCCTGTCCAAAGCAGAAAGATCCCTCAAGCCGACAGAGGATAGGGAACCGTCGGTATTCTCTATTATATACCAAAATGCCGCCGGTGTCTATCCTAATCAGCGGACAAGCCGGTTTTACAGCAGGGTTTTCCAATGGGAACAGGTAAAAATCCTTGCACAGGCACTAGGATTCCGGGCGGAAAAATAGTATAATGAAAACAAAGAGCGCAGGCTCTGAGCAAAACAGGAGAAAGTATCGTATGAGTTTGAAGATCAATTATGCAAAATTTTCAGCCGTATTCGCTCTGCCGCAGCTGTCGGAGCAAACGTTGTGTACCGCTTCGGCAGAAGCTCTGCGGCTGCTGCTGTATCTGATGCAGAACCAGCCGCAGGTGATTGACCCGCGCTATCTAGCGGACCGGCTGATGATTCCCTACCAGCAGGTGCTGGACGGGTTGGATTTCTGGTGTCGGGAAGGGTTGCTGTGCCATCAGGAGCAGCCGGTCGAACAGACCTGCCAGCCGCAGCCACAACCAGAGGCAATACAGCAGCCGCAGCCAAAGACCAGACGGGAACCGGTGGTATCGGTCGGCTTGCAGGCACAGAAAAAGACGATGTCCATCGACGAGATTGACCACCTCTCCCAGCAGGATGCAAACATCTCGCAGCTGGTGGAGATGGTGCAGATGCAGATGGGCAAGGCGCTGACCCGCACCGAGATTGAAACGCTGGTTTCCTTTTACACCTATGCGGGTCTGCCGCCGGAATATATCCTGCTGGCAGTGTCCTTCTGCTGTGCAAAAAATATGCCGAATATGCGTGCGGTGTCCCGTCTGCTGACCGATATGATGTCGGAAAACATCTACACCTATGAGCAGGCGGAGGAATATCTGACCCGCCGCCAGCGGCAGGACAGCGCACAGGGACAGGTCAAGACCGCCTTTGGCATCCACGACCGCCAGCTGACCCGCCAGGAATGCAAATACATCGACACATGGTTTTTGGACTATCGATTTGACATTTCGATGGTCAAGCTCGCCTATGAGCGGACGGTGGACCAGATTGGCAAGGTGTCCTTTGCGTACATCAACAAGATTTTGACCAGCTGGCACGAAAAAGGCATCACCAATACAAAGGATGCTGCCAACGAACGGCAGGGCATGAAGGCAATGCAGAAAAGCGAGCAGTCCTCGATTGACTTTGATGAGCTGCAGCGCTATGTTACTTATGGAGGAAGCCGTGAGCCGCAGCGATAAGGCAGAAACCGGACGGATGCAGGAAAAAAGAGGATATTCCGTCTTTGGAAAAGAATATGAGCAGATGCTGCGCCACGACCTGCACGCAGAAAACAGCATCGACCATCTGCTGCACCTGACCAAACGGATGGCAGAAAATTTTGCCGTCCCCTTTGAGCAGATGCGCTTTGGCGGGACCGAACGGGAGATTTTGCTGCGCTCGACCGACTGGTGCAGCGATATGGCTCGGTTAGGCGCGGTGCTGCTGATGTGTCTGGGTATACCGGCACGCATCCTCATTCTGGCAAACCGCCAAAAAGCCTACCACGGACACGTGGTGACCGAAGCGTTTTATGAAGAGCACTGGGGTGTGGTCGATTTTTTATACGGCTGCCGGTTTTATCAGGGACATCCGCTGAACGGATGGGAGCTAAAACGCTGCCCGCAGCGGGTTGGGCAGTGGTTTGCCCCGGAGC
>FR880185.1:0-844 GCA_000435195.1 Clostridium sp. CAG:169
GGTGCTCTACCGACTGAGCTAATAAGTCTGGTGGGAGTTACAGGGCTCGAACCTGTGACCCTCTGCTTGTAAGGCAGATGCTCTCCCAGCTGAGCTAAACTCCCACGACCTTGTTGTCGGCGGTGTTTGTTGAGCACCCGTGACAACGTAGATTATTATACTATGAGATTTCCAAAATGTCAACACCTTTTTTGAAAAAAAAGGAATTTTTTTAGCTCCCTGTTTTTGGCTTGATGAAGCCGTTTTTTCTGCTTTTTTAAAAAACGCGCAAAAAATCTTTATTTTTTTGCAATTTTCTTTTTTGTTTTCCGGCTCCTTTTCTTACCCCTTACACCCTTATCTTATGCAGGCAGTTTTTAAAAGTTTCCTGTCTTTTTTCCTTCGAAGATAAAAGTTTAAATGAATCAGCAACACCGCTTCAATTTTATCTTCTCTTAAAGCATAAAAACGGACCTCCGAAAAATACGGAGGTCCGTTTTAGATTAGCGACTCTGAATCGACTTAATCAAATTTTTGATGTCGTTTGGGGTGAAGCTGTATTTCTTGTCGCAGAACTGGCAGCCGACTTCAATCGGTTTGCCTTCGGCTTCAATTTCGCCCAGTTCTTTGGTCCCCAAGCTGATGAGCGCCCGCTCTACCCTTGCACGGGAGCAATCGCAGACATAGCCCATCTCATACTCATCAAGGATATTTGGCTCAAAACCGTCAAGCGCTGCAAAGGCAATCTGCTCCGGTGTCATTCCCTGACGAATCATGGTGGACACCGGCGGCAGCTTTTTGATATTTTCCTCCACGCGGCTGATGGTCTCCTCACCGGCTCCCGGCAGCAGCTGAAGCAGGTAAC
>FR880185.1:871-5558 GCA_000435195.1 Clostridium sp. CAG:169
CTCCGGCTGCCGAAACGCTCAGGTCCGGGTTGACCAGAACACCCAGACCGCACACAGTCGGAATCTGTTCGCTGGTCGCATAATAGTTGGTGATGTCCTCAGCAATCTCACCGGAGATGATGGGAACCTGTCCGATGTAAGGCTCCTTCATGCCCATATCCTTGATGACATACAAAAATCCATCGTTGCCCACCGCGCCGGCAACATCCAACTTGCCCTGGCGATTGAGCGGGATCTCCACCACCGGATTTCCTACATAGCCCTTAACGTTGCCGGTTCCGTCCGACACAGCAATCAGCATACCGGCAGGACCGTTGCCCTCCATGCGCAGGGTCACCGAGTCCTTGGTGCTTTTGAGCATGGTGCCGATGATGGAAGCTGCTGTCAGCAGTCTGCCCTCTGCTGCTGTGACCACCGCGGAGGTTTTGTGTATCTGCTCCATCCGACTGATTGCATCGGTGCTGTCCACTGCACAGCAGAGCACCAGACCATCTTTAGAAAGTGTTCTTACGATTTTTCCCATTGATTTTTCCTCTTTTTTCCATTAAATCTTCTGTGCGACATAAACAATTCGCTGGGTATCCGGCTGTACCGGCTCAAAACTGTCGCCTGCATAGGTCTCCAGCAGCTTCATGCCGCTTTTTTCGATAAAGCCTCTGATTTCTTCATCGGTGTATGCACGTTCGCAAAAGCTCTCCTGCGTGCGGGTGTATCGATCGTCTTCATCGTTGTATGCAAAAAAATCCAGGTCCATTTGAACCTGAAAACCGTCCTCGGAAAGGGTGTTCTGCCAAACGCAGAAAACATCCTCGCGGTCAAAGACAAAAACGTTGTTGCCCAGCACCTCCCGGTGCTTATAGACGCTGTTGACATCAAAGACAAACACAGCACCCGGATTCATAAACAGGCTGACCCGGTCAAACACTTTCTGCACCACAGCAGGGTCGGTGATGTGGTTGAGACTATCCAGTGCGCACACAGCCGCATCGATTGTGCCGTACATATCCAGCTGCTGCATCGGCTGACAAAGGAAGAGCAGCCGCTCGATGCTCGGGTCGGACGGCTCCTCCCGCTCAAAATCCTCTCCGTACAGCGCACGCGCCTTGTTCTGCATGGCCTCCGAAAGCATCTGCTCGGAGCCATCGGTGCCCACCACATCATAACCCAGACGAGCCAGCTCGATGGACAGTGTGCCGGTCCCGCACGCCAAATCCAACAGGATGGATGCCTTGGGACACCAGCGGCGGATGATGCTGTCAAAATAAGCGGCGCGCGCAGGATAGGAGATATTGTCGGTCAGCTCATCATAAAAGCTTGCAAAGGTATTATAACTCATGGTCCTCTTCCAGCCTCTCAAATACGATTCTGTATCCATCGCAGCCATAGTTGAGCGAGCGGTTGACGCGGCTGATGGTCGCGGTGCTGGCTCCGGTCTGTGCCACGATGTCACTGTATACCTTGTGGTCATCCAGCATTTTTGCCACTAAAAAACGCTGTGACAAAGCTCTCAGCTCCGGCACAGTGCACAGGTCTTCAAAAAACTTATAACATTCTTCTACCGTTTCCAGCTTTAGGATCGCCTGGAACAAAAATTCAACATTGAGCTCTTTCAGTTTCGAATTCATGCTGCATATCCTCCTGCCTTTTAGTCATCTCCAATTTTAGCATTTTATAGAACTAAAGTAAAGAATGGCAATCTCATTTTTACAAAAGTTAAAAAATTCTTATGGAATATGCAATAAAGAATCACTACATTTATGTACATCTATTCCTGAACATTTGTTGCAATGATCAAATCAGAGACAAAAGGAAAGCTCCGGCTGCTAAAAGAACCGGAGTTTTCCAAATTCTCATTACAAATCGTTGCGCAGCAGGTCCTCCAGGCTCTCTCTGCGAACTATCAATCTCGGTTGTCCATCCTTTACCATTACAACCGCCGGTCTGCACAGGCGGTTATAGTTGGACGCCATCGAGTAGTTGTAGGCTCCGGTGGAAAGCACCGCTACAATGTCGCCGCTTTGCACCGGCTGGATGGGCATATGCTCGCCAAGCAGGTCGCCGCTTTCGCAGCATTTTCCCGCCAGCGTGACCGTTGCCGTCTTTGGCTGGTCCATGCGGTTGGCTACCACTGCTTCGTATGTCGACTGGTAGAGCGCATAACGCGGGTTGTCGGTCATTCCGCCGTCCACTGCCGCATAGGTGCGCACATTGGGGATTTCCTTGATGGCTCCTGCTGTGTACAGGGTAATGCCGCTGGGTCCCACAATCGAGCGACCCGGCTCGAGCATCATAAACGGCTGCGGGAAGTTTAAACGCTCACAGCAGCTTTTGACCACCACCGATACCTTTTCCATATAGCTGTCATAGCGCAGCGCTGCATCCTGCTGGGTATAGCAGATGCCAAAGCCGCCGCCCAAATCCAGCTGCTCGATGATATAGCCGGTCCGGTCGCGCACCTGCGCCATAAATTCCACCATCCGCTGTGCTGCCAGCTCAAACGGCTCCAGCTCAAAAATCTGCGAGCCGATGTGGCAGTGTACCCCTTTCAGACAGAGATGCTCCATCTGCAAAGCTTCCAGCACGATTTCCATTGCCTCTCCGGTTTCCAGTGCGACACCGAATTTGCTGTCAATCTGTCCGGTGCGGACAAAGTCGTGGGTATGCGCATCCACGCCCGGTTTGATGCGAAAAGCTATCTGCGCTTTGACACCCAGCTCACCGGCAAAGCGGTTCAGCCGCTCCAGCTCATAGCGGTTGTCGACGATGAACAGCCCGATGCCGGACTGCAACGCATATTTTAGCTCATGGTCGGTCTTATTGTTGCCGTGAAAGCAGATGCGTTCCGCCGGAAAGCCCGCTGCCAGCGCTGTATACAGCTCTCCTTCCGAAACGACATCCAATCCCATCTGCTCTGCATCCATGATGCGGCAAATCTCTTTGCAGCAGAAGGCTTTGCTGGCATAGCAGACCATCCCTCTGCCGCTGTAGAAGCGGTCGATCGAGCTGCGGTAGCTTCTGCACGCCGCACGAATTCCCTCTTCGTCCATAACATACAACGGAGTTCCGTATTGCTTTGCCAGCAAGACGGTATCACAACCGCCGATGGTCAGATGACCCTGTTGATTGACACCTAAGCACTCCGATTGTTTCATATACACAGCTTCCTTTCCCTATTGAAAGTTCCTCTATTATTTACACACCTTTATCTGCACTCGTACAGCAGGGTACCCGTTTCATCCCCTTGTGCGGGATGCTTGTCAAACCGGTCATAGACCGTCCAGCTGCGAAAGCCTGCCTCTGCCAGCAATGCGTCCAGCTCTCCCAAGCGGTAGAGCTTGGTCTGAAAATCCATCGGCTCGCTGTGCAGCAGTTCCTCTCCCTGCCACAGTTCATAGATGCTGGGGTAGTACTGCACCTGTGTGGCAGGCTCATACCGCGCACCCATGCGCATCCGCAGCAGCTTTCCGTCCTCCAGCGGCTGGTCGGTTGTCTGCGTCAATGCCCCATCGCCCTGCTCGGCGCTGCTGACAGTGTCCACTGCAAAAACGAATACACCCTGTTCGCTCAACAGGCGCTTTGCATTTTTCAGCACCCGTTTAGCCAGCTCCTCGTCGGTAAACAGCGAGAAGGAGTTGCAGGTGATAAAAATATAATCATAGCGTCGTTTTTCGGTCTGATATGCGTCCGCGCTGCAGCAGTGCAGGGCAGGCTTTGCCTCGGGCAGCTTCTGTTCCAGCTGTTCGAGCATCTGCGCAGACAGGTCCACTCCGTCTATCGACAGTCCCTTCTTCCAAAACGGAATCAGGAACCGTCCGCTGCCGCACAGCAGCTCCAGCATCTGCTCGCCGGGCTTTGCGTAGGAAAGATAAAACGCCAGCTCCTGCGGGTCAGCAGTCGGGTGCAACTGCTCATACATCATGGTACAAAGTTTTCCGTAATCGTTTATCTGCATGGCTCCTCCCTTGCCTGTTCGGCATCGTCCTGCGCAATCTCGTCGATGATGGCACGCAGCTGCTCGACGCCGTCCCCTTTGACCGCAGAAAACGGAATCATGTGGATTTGGTCAGCACAGGGGATTTCCTGCATCAGCGCTGCCATCCGCTCCTCCTGCTGTTTTTTGGAGAGCTTATCCTTTTTGGTCAGCACGATAACAAAAGGAAACTCGTTCTGAATCAGGAAATCCACCATCATCAAATCGTCCTTGGTCGGCGGATGGCGCATATCAATCAGCTGAAAGACCAGCTCGATGCGGCGGTCGCTGTTGAAGTAGGTTTCAATCAAATCCGACCAGCGCTGTTTTTCTGCCTGCGCCACCTTGGCATAGCCGTATCCGGGCAGGTCTGCAAAGCGGACATTTTCCAGCCTGAAAAAGTTGATGGTCGCTGTTTTGCCCGGCACCGCACTGACCCTTGCCAGATTGCGGCGATTGAAAATCTTGTTGATGAGGCTGGATTTTCCCACGTTGGAGCGCCCTGCAAAGGCAATCTCCACCAAGTCCGATTGGGTCAGCTGGCTGGCTTTACCAAAGGAGGTTTCAAAGACAACATTGTTGTAGTTCATGCGTTTGCCGCTCCCTTCTTCTGTTTAGGCGTTCATCTGCGGAGATTTGCGGCTGTGCTTGTGGACAACCTTCTCTGCTACATCCAGGCACTCCGGTGCCTCCTGCTGCTCCTGCGACGGACACAAC
>FR880185.1:5593-6513 GCA_000435195.1 Clostridium sp. CAG:169
GCGGCAGCAGCGCTGTATCCAGCACTGTCCCGATTTCTCTCGCAGTCACAAACTTTACGTTTTCCTTGACCACCGGGTCCACCTCATACAGGTCCGGCTCGTTGGCCTGCGGAATGATTACCGTTTTCATCCCGTTGCGGTAGGCAGCCATCGTCTTTTCTTTCAGTCCGCCGATGGGCAGCACTCTGCCGCGCAGGGTGATTTCACCGGTCATGGCAACATCATGGCGCACCGGCATCCCGCTGAGGGCAGACACCAGCGCGGTGGTAATGGTCACACCTGCCGACGGTCCGTCCTTTGGAACGGCGCCTTCCGGGAAGTGGATGTGGATGTCCTTCTCCTTATAGAAATTCTTGTCGATGCCATAGCGGTCGCACAAGCCGCGGACACAGGTGATGGCAGCGCGGGCAGATTCCTTCATCACATCTCCCAGCGAGCCGGTCAGCTCCAGCTTGCCGGTTCCTTCCACCACAGCGACTTCCGCCTGCAAAATCTCTCCGCCGACCGAGGTCCACGCCAATCCATTGACCACACCGACCAGATTTTCTTTTTCCATGTCGTCGTCCTTATATTTTTGTGGACCCAACAGGGTTTCCAGCATCTTCTCGCTGATATAGCAGCTCTTCTTTTCGCCTGCCACAATCATCTTCGCACTCTTGCGGCACAGGGAGGCGATTTCACGTTCCAGATTTCGCACGCCTGCTTCGCGGACATAATGGTCGATGATGGAATAAAGGGTGTCGTCATAAAACCGGCAGTTTCTGCCGCTGAGCCCATGGCGTTTGACCTGCTTGGGAACCAGATAGCGTTTGGCAATCTGGAATTTTTCCTCGCGGGTGTAGCTGGAAAGCTCGATAATTTCCATACGGTCGTACAAAGGCGCCGGGATACCGGACGGGTCGTTTGCCGTTGCAAAGAAG
>FR880185.1:6564-15727 GCA_000435195.1 Clostridium sp. CAG:169
TTTCCAGATAATGGTCGCGGAACGCAAAGTTCTGCTCGGAGTCCAACACCTCCAACAGCGCTGAGGAAGGGTCGCCCTTGTAATCGCTGCCCAGCTTGTCGATTTCATCCAGCAGCATCAGCGGGTTCATGCTGCCCGCCTGCTTGATGGCAGAAACAATCCTACCGGGCATCGCGCCGATATAGGTCTTGCGGTGACCGCGGATTTCTGCCTCGTCGCGCACACCGCCCAGACTCATGCGGACATAGTTTCGTCCCATTGCAGCGGCGATGGATTTTGCAATCGAGGTCTTGCCCACACCGGGAGGACCCACCAGACAGATGATCTGTCCTTTGATGTTTGGTTCCAGCTTGCGCACTGCCAAAATCTCCAGGATTCTTTCTTTCACCTTCTGCAAGCCGTAGTGGTCGGCATCCAGCTGCTCCTGTGCCTGGTGGATGTCCAGCCGCTCCTGGGTCATGTGGTTCCACGGCAGAGAGAAGACTGTATCCAGATAGTTTCTGGACACCATTGCCTCCTGGCTGTTGTACATCATCTTGGAAAGCTTGTTGATTTCCTCAGTCAGCTTCTTTTCGGTTTCTTCGTCGGGAGCCATCTCCTTGAGTTTCTGACGGTACTGCTCGATTTCCTGGTCGCTGTCCTCATCCTCGCCCAGCTCGGCATGGATGGCTTTGAGCTGTTCCCGCAGGTAGTATTCCTTCTGGTTGCGGTCCACCTGCTCCTTCACCCGCTCGGCAATGCTGCGCTCGATGGACAAAATCTCATTCTCCCGACGCAGCAGCGAGGAGAGAATCTCCATGCGTTTGCGGATGCTCGACTCCTCCAGAATCATCTGCTTGTCCTCGATGGAAAAGCCCAGATTCTGTGCCAGATATTCGCTGATGTACACCGGGTCCTCCGAACCGATGATGTTTACCACCAGCTCCTTGGGCATCTTGGGCGCATAGTAGCAGTATTCCTCGAACAAATCCTTGACCACCCGCATATAGGCGTCGATGGTCACCTGCTTGCCCTGCTCGACCGGCAGCATCGGAAGTTCTTCGCACATCACCTCATAAAACGGGGTATCCTTGACCAGCTCGCACATCCTTGCGCGGTACTGTCCTTCCACGACCACCCGCATCACTTCGCTTTGTGCCTTGAGAATCTGTTTGACCTTTGCTACCACACCAACGGTGTAGAGGTCGTCCTTGCCCGGGTTTTCCACCCTTGTATTCTTCTGGGTCACCAGAAAGATTTTCTGGTTGCCCTGCATCGCCTGATTGAGTGCCAGAATCGACTTTTTGCGCGCCACATCAAAATGCAGCACCATCTTCGGGAACATCACCAGCCCACGCATTGCGATGGCTGGCAGGCGCAGTGTCTGCACCTGGTTTATCTGAATCTGCTCTTGGGTCATTCTAATCACCTTTCCTTCCCTGGGAAATCCTTCCTGTCGGATGCTCCTATCTATTGAACACCGCTCTAAAGCTGTGCGCTAAAGAGACGGATTTTTTCCTTAGTCATTTTATTATATAGCAAAGGAACGCCTGTGTAAAGCAGCAGACGTTCCTTTGGTAGTACAAATTCCATCTCTTGCTCTGCGTTCAAACGCATTAAGCAAAAGTTTTTTTGTTCTTACGGGATTTTGCCTGGTCCTGTGCCACCGGTATCATCATGCGCACCGGCACTTTGAGCGGGTCGCGCTCGAACACAAAGGATTTTTTATCCTCGATGCCTTCTTTGGTCACCACGATACGGGTGATGGTTGGGTCGGACGGCGTATCGAACATCAAGCCGTCAAGCACCTCTTCCATGATGGCACGCAGTCCGCGTGCGCCGGTCTTTCGTTCAATCGCGCGCTCCGCGATGGTTTCCAGCGCCTGCGGCTCAAATTCCAGCTGCATTCCCTCCAGCTCAAACAGCTTTTTGTACTGTTTGACCAGCGAGTTCTTCGGCTCGGTCAGGATGCGCACCAGGCTCTCCTTGTCCAGTCCGGTCAGGGTTGCAATAATCGGCAGACGGCCCACCAGCTCCGGGATCAGTCCAAACTTGACCAAATCCTGCGGGGTGATCTGTCCGAGCAGAACATCCTGCTCCAACAGGGTCTTATCCTTGATCTGTGCGCCAAAGCCCAGAGAGGACTGTGCAACGCGGTTTTCGATGGCTTTCTGGATGCCGTCAAATGCACCGCCGCAGATGAACAGGATTTTGGAGGTGTCGATCTGCAAAAATTCCTGGTTCGGATGTTTTCTGCCGCCATTTGGCGGTACGTTTGCCACGGTACCCTCGATAATCTTGAGCAGCGCCTGCTGAACGCCCTCGCCGCTGACGTCGCGAGTGATGGAGGTGTTCTCGGATTTTCTGCCGATTTTATCAATCTCATCAATGTAGATGATGCCGGTCTGGGCACGCTCGATGTCCCAATCTGCCGCCTGAATCAGACGCAGCAGGATATTTTCCACGTCCTCACCCACATAACCGGCTTCGGTCAGGGTGGTCGCGTCCGCAATGGCAAACGGAACGTTCATCGTTTTTGCCAGCGTCTGTGCCAACATGGTTTTACCGACACCGGTCGGACCCACCAGCAGCACATTGCTCTTGGTCAGTTCGACGTTGTCGTCATCATCTTTAAGGAATATTCTTTTGTAATGGTTATAAATCGCCACGCACAGTGCGCGCTTTGCCCGGTCCTGTCCAATGACATATTCGTCGAGCACCCGCTTGATGTCCTGCGGCTTTGGCATCGGGATGGTATCGGACACCGTTTCCCGTTTTGCCCGCGGCTCGCTTGCACGCTGCGAATCCCCATTGAGGACCTCCTGGCACAGCTCGATGCACTCATTACAGATACATACGCCCGGACCGGCAATCATACGCTCTACCTCGTCCTGATATTTTCCGCAGAACGAGCATCTTAACATTTTATCATCATTCCTTGGCATTGCCGCAACACCGATCCTTACCGTTTATCAATGATTCTGTCTACCAGACCGTACTCCAGTGCCTGCTGTGCGGTCATAAAGTTGTCGCGCTCGGTATCGCGCTCGATGACCTCCAGCGGCTGTCCGGTCGCTTCAGACAGCATTTTGTTCAGCTTTTTCTTGACATCCAGAATCCACTCGGTATGGATGCGCATATCGGTCGCCTGACCCTGCGCACCGCCGGATGGCTGGTGAATCATAATAGTGGAGTTTGGCAGTGCAAGACGTTTGCCCTTGGTTCCTGCCGACAGCAGGAAGGCACCCATCGAAGCTGCCATGCCCATGCAGATAGTGGAAACATCGCATTTGATGTATTTCATGGTATCATAGATTGCCAGACCGGCTGTTACCGAGCCGCCCGGGCTGTTGATGTAAAGGCTGATGTCCTTGTCGCTGTCCTGACCCTCCAGATACAGCAGCTGCGCTACCACCAAGCTTGCGGTCGCGTCATTTACCTCATCACACAGCATGATGATCCTGTCATTGAGCAGTCGGGAAAAAATATCGTAGGAGCGCTCTCCACGATTGGTCTGCTCGACTACATATGGTACTAAAGCCATTGACAAAACCTCCCTTTTTTCTTTAAACACATTCTTCCGCCGAAGCGTGCGCAGAAAGTAGCCCTGTCCGGGCTTCGCTCTATTTGCATCCGGCGGTATTTCAAAAAAGCATCTGCCAGAAATATCCTTGCCGTCTGCCCTGTCTTTTAAACGCGGCTGCGGCAAAAAAGTTGAAAGGAAAGCCTTTTCTGGCTGGTCAATACGAAAAAATGCGACCGGCTGGTGCCAGCCGGCCGCAAACGGCTATTTCATCGTTTCTAATTATACAGGGAACCATCAGACAGGTGTTGTATATTTTGTGAACGATTTTTTAAAAGCTTGCCTGTTTTGGAGGATTATTCCTCGTCTGCTTCTTCAGCTGCTTCGCCTTCTGCTTTCTTCTTGGACTTAGCAGCGGTCTTTTTTACCTTTTTCTCGGTAACTTCAGCAGATTCTTTTACCAGGTCGATTGCCTTGTTTACAGTAACGTCTTTAGCAATCTCTGCTGCCGGCAGGATGCCTTTTACCTTTTCTACGTCGATGCCGTAGTTCTGTGCAATCTTCTCGTACTCAGCCTGGATGTCCTCTTCGGAAGCGGTCAGCTGCTCAACCTCAGCAATCTTCTCCAGAGCCAGTCTGATCTTGACCTGTCTTTCAGCAGATTCCTGGAAGGTAGCACGGAAGGTCTTCATGTCAGAACCGGTGTAGTGCAGGTACAGGTCGAGGTTCATGCCCTGGGACTGCAGACGGTAGCTGAAATCGTTGACCATCTCGTTGATCTTGTTTTCGTACATGCACTGTGGAATTTCGCCTTCCATGTTTTCGATTACAGTGCTGATCAGGCTGTTTTCCATGTCAACCTGTGCTTTTTTGTCAGCTTCCTGCTGCAGTTTTTCCTTAACATCCTTTTTCAGGTCTGCCAGGGTGTCGAATTCGCTGACGTCCTTTACAAACTCATCGTCCAGAGCCGGCAGCTCCTTCTCCTGAACAGCGTTTACCTTTACTTTAAAGATAACTGCCTGACCTTTGAGGTCCTCTGCATGGTAATCTTCCGGGAAGGTAACGTTTACTTCGAACTCGTCGCCTTCTTTGTGACCAACTACCTGCTCTTCAAAGCCAGGGATGAACTGACCGGAGCCGAGTACCAGCGGGAAGTTTTCACCCTTGCCGCCTTCGAATGCAACGCCATCTTTGAAACCTTCAAAGTCGATCAGAGCGGTATCGCCGTTCTTTGCAGCTCTTTCAACGTTGGTCAGACGGGAGTTTCTCTCTCTCATTCTGTCCAGCTCTGCGTTGACGTCAGCAGCCATGATGGTCTCTACGGTCTTTTCAGCTTTGATGCCTTTGTAGTTTTTAACGGTAACTTCCGGTTTTACGGTAACGGTTGCTTTGAAGCTGAAGCCTTTGCCGTCCTCTACCTGCAGGTCGGATACGTTTGCACGGTCAACCGGCTCGATCTTTGCTTCTTCAACAGCTGCTTCGTAAGCTGCTGGGTATACCATATTGATGGCATCGTCATAGAAGAACTCTTTGCCATACATTTTTTCGATCATTGCTTTTGGAGCCTTGCCTTTGCGGAAGCCCGGCAGAGCGATGGATTTTACCTTCTTTTTATACGCCTTTACCAGAGCGTCCTGGAACTGCTCCTCGCTTACCTGGATCTGCAGCTCCACAGTGTTGTTTTCAAGTTTGTTTACAGAAGTCAAACTCATTTTACTTTACATTCCTTTCTTTTTCTGTGCCGAATCAGATGACAGTGCGTCCTGAGCCGATCATCGCCGGCTTTTGTGCAGGTCTTTGTGACATGAACGCCGTCGGGCAGCCCATATCCTCGGCGATGTTCCAACCAGAAGCCCTGCGGTCATCTTTATCATCGGAACAGACCCCTACCCTCATCCTGAAAAGCAACGGCACATTTTCTATTCTATCAAAAGCGTCCGTCCCTGTTTGTTGGGAAAACGACGCCCTTTACAGAATGATCCAAACAATTATAGCACATTCTTTTTAGAAATTCCACCGGTTGACGGGAATAATTTACGGTTTATCCAATCTTTTTCGGCATAAACCGCAGATAATCCGCCGATACCATTTCCAGCTGCACCCCGCACCACTCTCCTTGAAAAGCAAAACGACAGCCTTGCGAATGGATATGTCCGTAGTAGCAGCGGCGCACACCGTACTGGTTCATCACTTCAAAAAATTCCGGGATGCTGTCCTGCATAAAAACAGGCGGATAGTGCAAAAACAGCACCTTCTCCTGCTCGCCGAACCGCTGTGCATCCTGAAGGGATGCCCGGATCCTGCCCGCCTCGCGGTTGATAATCTTTTTGTCGTGCTCCTGTCCCTGTTCAAACATCCAGCCGCGGGAGCCGCACAGACTCAGTCCTTCCACGCTGACCGCATTGTTGTGCAGGATGCTCAAACTGTCCAGCCCGTTTTCTTCCAAAAAGCTCTCCATCTTTGCGCGGGTGGTCCACCAGTAGTCGTGGTTGCCCTTCATCAGGATTTTTTTTCCGGGCAGCCGGTGCAGAAAAAGGAAATCCTCCTTTGCCTGCTCCAGACTCATCCCCCAGGAAACATCTCCCGGGATGATGACGGTATCCTGCGGCTGCACTACCGAGCGCCAGTTTTCCTCCAGGCGCTGCATATAGTTTTTCCATCCGCCAAAAATGTCCATCGGTTTGTCGGTCGAGAGGGACAGATGGGTATCTCCAATCACAAAAAGCGACATTCGTCAATTCCTTTCCGAAGTATCAAAAAGATGAGGCATAAATCGCTGCGGTCCAGCCTGATACAGTTCATCCAACACATCCAGATGCTGCATCAGATACAGCTTGCTGGCAATCGCCGCAAACTTTTCCCAATAGCGTCCGGTTTGCGCCCGGTACAGCCATTGTTCCTGTTCGGAGCCATCCTTGCAGGCAAGCGCCTGGCGCAGCTGCTCGAGCGCGTGCGCCTGATGCTCCTCAATCCAGCCGGAGGGGTCAACGGAAGCAAGCTCCTTCCCGCAGGCAAGCAGATGGGCAAAGCCCTCGTCAAAGCAGATAAACCGCAGCTGCTCCCGATAGGAAGCGTCTGGATTTGGACGCCATCTTTGGTGCAGCAGGGCATGGGCAGTTTCATGGGTCAGCATCTGTCGGGCAAACTCCCGCGGATTCTGGTAACTTAAAAATCTGCCCATATCGAAGACGACCCACTCCCTGCCGTCGTGCTCGCGCACCATCGCATCATAAGGCGCCGGAATCCCGACGGTGAGCAGCACCGGATAATCCCGTAGCTCCTTTTGATAGTCGGGAAAAAGCCGCGTATAGTAGGCTGCGTTACAGGGAACAAATTCCTGTGCCATTTGGGTAATCTGTCCGGCAAGCTGTCCTATCTCGCTTTGCCTTGTCTGCACGTCGCTCAAATCAAACAGGCGTTTTCCCGGCTCGATCTCCGAAAAAACCCAGCTATCCAAATCGGTGCTGCCACCCAGAAAATCGTCCACAATCTGCCTGTCGAGCTTCATAACATCTGCCTCCTAGTAGCCAAGCTGCATCTGGCTGCGTTTGTGCTGAGCCACCACGCGGTATTTTACCTTGCGGGATTTAAAGCGATAGCTGACCCCATCACATCCGTAACGGCTGAAGGTGAACACCCGGTCGCTGACTGCATCCAGGCTGTTTTCCAGCTGGGATGGGTCGATCCCCATTTCACTAAAATAGTCTTTATTGCGCATCATCTAACATTTTCCTCAAAGAACCGCAGCGCGTTGTCGAACATAATCTTGTCCGAAACGCGTCGGCTGATTCCGTTTTCTACCATATAATCTCCAAAGGAGGCAAACAGAGCCGGATTGTCCATCTGGCTGGTGATGCCGCCGTCAAAATCGCTGCCGCAGCAGATGACATCCTCGCCGCCCAGTTCGAGCATCCGGTAAACATGGCGGAACAGCTCGGCTTTGGAATCCTTCATCGGCTCGTCAGAAACAAAGTTGTGCAGCAGGTTCAGTCCGCACAGACCCTTGTGCTCCACAATGTACTGGAACATCTCCTCGGTCAGGTTTCGTTTGTGCGAGCAGATGGAGCGCAGATTGGAGTGGGTTGCAATGATCGGTTTGGTTGCCAGACCGCCCATCAGCTCCTCCATGCCCTTGTCGTTGAGGTGGGAAACGTCCACGATGATGTTCTGACGCTCCATCTCTTTAACGGCTTCTCTTCCAAAATCGGTGAAGCCCATCTGCGGGTCAACGTTGCCCGATGCCAGCTCGTTTGGACCGTTCCAGGTCAGGGTCATCATCTTGACACCGTCGCGTGCCAGCTTTTCGATGTTTTCCAGTTTGCCGCCCAGAACCGCTGCACCCTCTACCGACAGGACAGCCGCACATTTTTTAGCAGCGGTGATGCGTTTGATGTCGTCAGCATTGTGAACGAATTCCACAATGTCCTTGTGCTCGTCGAGCATCTTGTGGAAATATGCGCGCACCCTCTCGTAATATTCCATTGCATCCGCTCCGCGTTTGCTGTCTGGAATAAAAATTGCAAAGGTCTGGCACCATTTTTCCACCTGTGGCAGGTAGCGCAGGCTCAGCTGACAATTTTCAGTGAGCATATTTTCCCCATGTTCTTCCATTCTTTCGATGGTGTCGCAGTGCAAATCAAACAGTTTCATAATCCTTCATTCCTTTCAACATCGTTTGTGTGTATTCGATCAACCGCCTTACAAAGCGGTATCGTACAAAGAAAAGGCATTTGGATAGTACTCCAGTCCCACCACCTGCCGACCGCGAAAGGTCACGCACGCCACGTCAAAGCGCGGCTGATAACAGGCGAAACTGGTGTGGTTCATCAAAAACCGCTGGGCACACAGCAGCACTCTGCGCCGCTTTTGGGGAGTCAAAGCAAGCTGTGCTGCGACCATAGCACCCTCCTTGCGGGATTTGACCTCGGTGAAAATCAGGTGCTTGCCGTCGCAGGCGATGATGTCGATCTCCTCGTGGTGTCCACCGGCTGCATGATAATTGCATTGTACCACAAAACACCCCTGTTGGACAAGATATTCCCGCACTGCAATCTCGCCCAATTTTCCAATCGTCATCTTCTCCACGGCAAGCTATCCCCTGTTCAAAATCTTCTTTAAAAAGCTCAGTCGGTGCTGCGGGCAGACACCGAACTGTTCGATGCGCTCATAGTGCAGCTTGGTCGGGTAGCCCTTGTGTTTGGCAAAGCCATACTGCGGGTAAAGCGCATCCAACTGCAACAGCTGATGGTCCCTGGTCACCTTGGCAAGCACCGATGCCGCTGCAATCGCCGCAGAATTGGCGTCCCCTTTGATGACCGTTTGGGTCGGCTGCATAATTTTCGGGTCGCGGTTGCCGTCCACCAGAAGGATGTCGGGATGCAAAGAAAAGTTTTCCTCCAGCTTCTGCACCGCGCGGCTCATCGCCAGAAAAGTGGCGTTGAGGATGTTGAGCTGGTCGATCTCTCCACAGTCCGCCTGTCCGATGCCATAGGCTACGGCAGCCTGACAGATCGGCTCGAACAGCTGCTCCCGCTTTTTTTCCGAAAGTTTTTTGGAATCGTTTAATTGCGCCAGCTGCGGCCAGCGCTCCAGCAGCTGCTCCTGTGGAGGAAGGATGACGGCAGCGGCGACCACCGGTCCTGCCAGCGGTCCTCTGCCCGC
>FR880186.1 GCA_000435195.1 Clostridium sp. CAG:169
GGCAGGTCAGATGACCTCCCCGCTGCGTGACCGTTTTGGCGCGCTGCTGCGTTTGGAGCTTTACCAGCCGCAGGAGCTGTGCCAGATCATCACCCGCAGTGCAAAGATTTTAGAGGTGGAATGTGAGGAGGAAGGCGCACTGGAGCTGGCGCGCCGCAGCCGTGGGACACCGCGAATTGCAAATCGCCTGCTCAAGCGGGTGCGGGACTTTGCTTTGGTACTGGGCGACGGCAGAATCACCAAGGAGATTGCCGACAGCTCGCTGGACCGCATGGAGATTGACAAGCTGGGACTGGACTCCAACGACATCCGCATCCTCAAAACCATCATCCGCAACTACGGCGGAGGACCGGTCGGCGTGGAAACGCTGGCAGCAGCGGTGGGGGAGGAAACCATCACCATCGAGGACATCTGTGAGCCGTACCTGATGCAGATCGGCTTTTTGGTGCGTACTCCGCGCGGCAGATGCGTCACCCCGCTGGCGTATGACCATCTGGGTCTGGCAAGACCGATGGGGAACGAGGAGCCGATGCGCTTTGAGCAGCTGGAGCTGTAACAGGAAAGAAAATGTGGTTTTGCTTTTTAAATGAAAGAAAATGCATATACTGATGATAAACTTGGGATTGATATGACAGACAAAGGAGATGGACCTTATGGGAAGACTTTTTGGAACGGACGGCGCACGCGGAGTGGCAAACACCGAGATCAGCTGCACACTGGCAATGGACATCGGCAGAGCAGCTGCTATGGTAGTTGCAAGGGACCGCGCGGTCAAGCGTCCGGTTTTTCTGCTCGGACATGATACCCGCATCTCGCACGGTATGTTGTGTAGCGCTCTTGCAGCCGGGCTGTGCTCGGTGGGGGCGGATGTTATCACCTTAGGAACGGTGCCGACCCCTGCGGTTGCCTATTTAGTGGCAAATTCCGATGCGGATGCAGCAATCATGCTGTCGGCATCGCACAATCCGTATGAATTTAACGGTATCAAAATTTTCGGTGCGGACGGCTTTAAGCTGACCGACGAGGAAGAAGAAGAGATAGAAGCCATCGTGCTGGACCATGCGATGGAATACGACCTCAAATCCAATGCCGACTTGGGAACCATCCGCAACGGGGAAGAGATGGTGGAGCGCTATATCGACCACATCGCTTCCAGCGTGCAGGGGGACCTGTCGGGCATCAAAATCGCAGCCGACTGTGCCAACGGCAGTGCCAGTGCCACCGCAGCTAAAATTTTCGGCAAGCTCGGTGCACAGGTGACCATCCTCAACGACCAGCCGGACGGCATCAACATCAACGAAAACTGCGGTTCCACCCACATCGCAGCGCTGGGCGAGTATGTCAAGAAAAATGGCTATGATGTAGGCGTTGCCTTTGACGGGGATGCCGACCGATGCCTTGCTGTGGATGAAAACGGCGAGCTGGTGGATGGAGATAAGCTCATCGCCATCTTTGCCCAGCGGATGAAGCAGGAGGGCAGACTTGCCAACGACACCGCGGTCGTAACGGTGATGAGCAACATCGGCTTCTTTAAATTTGCCGAGCAGGCGGGCATCCACGTGGAAAAAACCGGCGTGGGCGACCGCTATGTCCTGCAAAATATGCTGGAAAACGGTCATCTGATTGGCGGCGAACAGTCGGGTCACATCATCCTGCGGGAATATATGACCACCGGAGATGGACAGCTGACTGCTGTTCAGCTGCTGGACGCGATGAAAAAGGACGGCAGAACCCTTTCACAGATTGCCTCTCTGATGCGGGTCTATCCGCAGGTGCTGTTGAATGTGCGCGGCGACCGTGAAAAGCTCAAAGCCCTCAAGGGTGACCCGAGCCTTCAGAAGCGTCAGCAGGAGCTGGATGAGCAGATGCAGGGCAACGGACGTATTCTGGTGCGCCCTTCGGGAACTGAGCCGGTGGTCCGCATCATGGTAGAGGGACCGGAAGAAAAAATGATTATGGACATCGCAAAAGCGATGGAGCAGACAATTATCGAAAGGTTAGGACAGGATGAGAACTGCTAAGGACTGGAAAGAATTTGAGGTGATCGACACCTCTGACGGAGAAAAACTGGAGCGCTGGGGTGACGTGGTGCTGGTGCGCCCTGACCCACAGGTCATCTGGAACACACCCAAAGGGGAAAGCTGGAGAAAGGCAAACGCACACTATCTGCGTTCCTCCAGCGGCGGCGGCAGATGGGAGATTCGCTCGATGTCCCGCGAACAGTGGACCATCGGCTACAAACAGCTGCGCTTTAAAATCAGTCCCACCGGCTTTAAGCACACCGGACTGTTCCCCGAGCAGGCGGTCAACTGGGACTTTATGGCAGACAAGATTCAAAACGCCGGCAGACCGGTCAGCGTGCTCAATCTGTTTGCCTACACCGGAGGCGCGACCCTTGCCTGTGCGCAGGCAGGAGCCAAGGTCTGCCATGTGGATGCCTCCAAAGGCATGGTCAGCTGGGCAAGGGAGAATGCGCAGCTGTCCGGTTTGCAGGACCGCCCGATTCGCTGGATTGTGGACGACTGCAAAAAGTTTGTGGAGCGGGAGATCCGCCGCGGCAACCGCTACGATGGCATTGTGATGGACCCGCCTTCCTACGGCAGAGGTCCCGGCGGAGAGGTGTGGAAGCTGGAGGACTCCATCTATGACCTGGTGGAGCTGTGCGCAGGGGTGCTGTCGGATGACCCACTGTTCTTCCTGCTCAACTCCTACACCACCGGTTTGTCGCCGTCGGTCATGGAGTACATCCTGGGTGTGACGGTGGGCAAACGTTACCCGGGCAAGGTGTCCTCCTCGGAGATCGGGCTTCCGGTCACCCAGAGCGGATTTGTTCTGCCGTGCGGCAGCACCGCCATCTGGGAAAAATAAAGGGAAAGCTAAGGGAAGCTGCGAAAAACGGAGCTTCCCTTTTTCATTTGCCGGTTGTTGCACAGAAAAAAAGGCGAAAGGATATGAATATTTTGTAAATAAGGAGAATTCTGCCTTTCCCCTCTTTTCTTTCGTCGGGAAATTGATTATACTAATTGTGGATTTCAACAAATTTGGCGCGGACAAATCCTGCTTTTCAACAAAGGAACCCCGCGCAGCAGATTATGGAGAGAGAGCGAAACTGAATCAGATTCGGATTGCATCTCAACAGCTCCTTAGAAAAGGTGGTAAAAGAACGGATGAACGATTTTATTGAAGCCAAGTCTATCAGCTTCAGCTACCGTGTGGAGGACAACCAGAAACCGGTCAATGTCTTTGAAAACCTCAACGTAACCATCCGCGAAGGGGAAATGACAGCGGTGCTGGGACACAACGGCTCGGGAAAAAGTACCTTTGCCAAGCATCTCAACGCAATTTTGCTCCCGTCGGGCGGCAAAGTCTATGTGGAC
>FR880187.1 GCA_000435195.1 Clostridium sp. CAG:169
ATGCCCATACCAAAGGTGGTATCGAATACAGCAACGTTTGGTTTGCCTGGGCATACTTTTTCGCAAGCTTCAATACCCATCAGGTTTGCAGGGTTGTGCAGAGGACCCAGGTCGAAGCACTCGCGGATAGCAGCTTTAACATCGTCGTTGACAACGATGGATTTGGTGAACTTTGTGCCGCCGTGGAGTACGCGGTGACCGATTGCGTTGATTTCCTCAACAGAAGCGATAACACCGTGGTCTTTGTCGGTCAGGGCATCCAGAACCAGTTTTACAGCTACGGAATGGTCTGGCATTGGGGTTTCAACAACATAGTTGTCTTTACCTGGAACTTTGTGGGTCAGAACGGAACCTTCGATGCCGATTCTCTCACACAGACCTTTTGTCAGAACGTGCTCGTTCTCCATATCAATCAGCTGATATTTCAGAGAGGAGCTTCCGCAGTTCATTACAAGAATTTTCATATCAAATTCCTCCATAGTTTTTTAAAGCCTTCCACGCAAAAGGGTGGAAAGGCAGATTGACACTCCTATACACTTACTATATTATTATATCTGAATCAACTTTTCAAGAGAAAAAGAGCGATTTTTGAGGAAAGCGGGCAATATTTTTTAAAAAACCCGGAAAATCGGGCAAACATCCCCAGAAATCGCCAGAATTTGATAATAAAATGACAAAGAAAAGGGAAGGAGAAGCACAAGAATGAAAACAGCCGTCATCACAGCAGAATATAATCCCTTTCACAAGGGACACAGGTGGCAGCTTGAGCAGGTGCGAGCGGCAGGAGCCAGCCATGTGGCAGTGGTGATGAGCCCGGACTTTACCCAGAGAGGCACACCCGCCATCTTTCCAAAGCGGCTGCGGGCACAGGCAGCGCTGCAAAACGGAGCGGACCTAGTGCTGGAGCTGCCGGTCTGCTACGCTCTGGCGGGTGCACAGCGTTTTGCTTTTGGTGCGGTGCAGCTGGCGGCTGCAATGGGTTGTGTGGATTTGTTGGCATTCGGAGCAGAGGACGCCGACCTTGTGCAACTGCGGCAGGCTTGTACCGCTTTGCAGCAGGAAGAGGTCAACCAGACCATCCGACAGCTGCTGCCATCCGGTATCACCTTTGCAAAGGCAAGGGAGCGGGCAGTGGCTGCGGTGTATGGGGAGGAAACTGCTCTGCTGCTGCAAAAGCCGAACAACATCCTGGCAATCGAGTACCTCTGTCAGCTGGAAAAACTGCCGGATGCGCACATCCAGCCGCTGGCGTTGGGACGGATTGGAAACACCCACGACGGGGAGCCGGTGGGAGAATTTGCCTCGGCGAGCTTTCTGCGCGGTTTGATGCTGGAAGGCAGGTGGGAGCAGGCGCAGCAATATCTGCCGCAGAACGTCTGGCAGCTGTACAGACAAGCGCAGCAGGATGGACAGCTTGCCGACCTGCAACTGGGAGAGCGGGCGGTGCTATCTGCTTTGAGAAGGATGGAGCAAAAGGAGATGGCGCAGCTTGCCGACCTGTCGGAGGGTTTGGAGAACCGCCTGTATCGGGCAAGCAGGGAAGCCTGCTCGCTGGAGCAGCTGTATGCAGCGGTCAAAAGCAAGCGCTATCCGCTGGCGCGGGTGCGCCGCCTGGTGATGAATGCCTTTTTGCAGCTGCCTGCGCAGATGCAGATGCTGCCGCCGCCCTATTTGCGGGTGCTGGGCATGAACGAGCGCGGTAAGCAGATTTTATCGGCGATGAAGCGGACTGCTTCTTTGCCGGTGTCCACCAGCCTGATGAAGCTGGCGCGCAGCACACAAGCAGCGCGGCAGTGGGCGCAGGTTGAGGCAGCTGCCTGTGACCAGTACAGCATCTTCTGCCAGCAGATACAGGCATCGGGCAGCGATTGGAGTCTGCCGTTTGTTTCCCTTTTAGGAAAAGAACGGGAATAGCAGGCTTTACCCCAACAGCAGACGGACAGCGGCGGCACTGGCAGCAAATCCCATCAGGTCGGCGCATAGAGCGGCAGGAGCGGCATAGCGACTGTTTTGGATATTGGAAGCGGAGCAGTAAAGGGCGATGGTGTAGAAGGTGGTTTCGGTAGAACCCATCAGCACACTGGCGACCCTGCCGACAAAGCTGTCCGGTCCATACTGGGAGAGAATCTGCTGGAAGGCGACCAGAGCGCCGCTGCCGGACAGAGGACGCAGCAAAGCCAGCGGCAAAACCTCCTTAGGGATGCCCAATACCTTGGCGGGCGCTTGCAGGGCACGGCAGAGCAGCTGGACAGCACCCGAAGAGGAGAGCGCACCCACCGTCAGGGTCAGCAGCAACAGCGAAGGGAACATCTCCCACACCACCCGCAGACCGTCCTCCACTCCTTTGGCAAAAGCAGACAGCAGGTCAACACGACGAAGCACCGCCACCAAGAATACCAGACAGAGCAGGGCAGGAACGACCAGATTGGAAAAGAAGCTCATGCCATTTTCCTCCTTTTTTGCCTCTGCGGCAAGGCACAGAGAGATGCCATTCCTTTGGCAGCAGCAATGCCGGTCAAAACCGATAGAACCGAGGAGAGCCAGACAGCGGGCAGAATCTCCATCGGGGAGCCGGAACCGGCTTGCAGGCGCAGCATGGCAGCGGTGGTGGGAATCAGCTGAAGAGAGGCGGTATTGAGCAGGATGAGCAAGATGCTGTGGTCGCAAGCACAGGTAGGGTCAAGCGTATTTTGCTGCAACTGACAAACTCCCTGGATACCAGCAGGAGCAGCGGCAGCGCCTAAACCCAGCAGGTTGGCAGCCAGATTGAAGCAAATGTTTCGAGCTGCCTCCGATTTAGGGGAAAGACCGGGGAAAAGCAGTGAAATCAGCGGGGAGAATAGACGAGAAAGAGGCTTGAGTAAGCCGGATTGTCGGATAACTTCCATCACTCCGCTCCAAAAACAGATACCACAGCCAACAGAAACGGTTAATTCCACCGCTTTTTGTGGAGAAGATAGAAGATGGACGCAAACTGTTTCCATGTTTCCGTTGAAAATAGCTGTAACCAGTGAAAAAGTGAGCAGAAGGACAACCAATTTGGCAAGCATAAACAGACTTCCTTTCGACAAGATTTGACAGGATTCGATACCATGCGACAAGAGGCGGAGATTGTTCTTAAAAATTTCCAAAAAATGTAAATTATATTGATTGACATTGTGGAATAAATGGTTTATATTTATCAGTAAAAGGCGAATCTTGGAATGTAAAGGAAGTGTATGTCAGATGAAGTCGACAGGAATTGTTAGAAAAATCGATGAGCTGGGAAGAATCGTTCTTCCAATCGAATTAAGGCGCACGATGAAAATGCAGATTCGGGACGAGGTAGAAATCACAGCGGAAGACGACCGAATTATCCTGAAAAAATATCAGCCGAAGGAGAATGCAAGCTGTATCTTCTGCTCTTCACAGGAAGGGCTGCGGGCATTTAAGGAACATTGGATCTGCCAAAATTGCATGGCAGAGCTTTTGACAAAGTAAAAAGCGCAGCACAAAATCGTAAAGTCTGAACAGAAGATCGTCTTTTTAAAGTATGAGGGAATCGGAGTGAATAGAACCGGACCGGTCGGTTTACAATAATTCTGTCTTGAAATCACAAAGGCAAGGAGATGTTGTAATGATCGATAAACTGGTATTGGCACTGGTAGTCATCGGTGCGTTGAATTGGGGCAGCATAGGGCTTTTCCAATTTGATTTGGTGGCAGCTGTGTTTGGCGGGCAGGCGGCAATCTTCAGCCGCATTGTCTACACGCTGGTTGCGTTGGCTGGGGTCTGGGCCATTTCCTTTTTCTTCCGTGACACGACTGCACACCATCCGACAACAAGGGAACGACATAGTGAAAGATAAAAAAGGACCGGAGAAAACTTCTCCGGTCCTTTTTGCTGTTATTGTTCTTTTCGCTTGCACAGCATATTTTTGAGTCTGTACATATTGGCGGCGCGGCGGCGCAGGGTCTTGTCGATGTCCACCATGATGGTTCCGTCGTCCTGCACCAGCAGAACACTGCCCTCTTCTGCTTCGGGCGGCAGATTTTTTCTGGGCAGGGCATCAAACTGTCCTTCGGGAGTTTCACAGACAACGTATCCTTCTTCAAAACGGTCGATGATCAATTCTTTCATAGATGATTCCCAGCTTTCTATTATGGTTTTTCGGTTCGAACTGAAATGGAGCTTCCATCACTGGTAAAGGTGATGTTGCCGGACAGGTCGGTCCGATAGTATTCTACATCCATCTGCTCAAGCTTCTGGATGGTTTCCTTGTGTGGGTGGTTGTACTTGTTGCCCTTGCCGCAGGAGATGGAGGCATATTCGGGAGTGACAGCATCCAGATACTCCTGGGTAGAAGAGGTGGAGCTGCCATGATGACCCATCGTCATCATATCACAGTCCAGGTCGGCTCCGCTTTGCAGCAGCAGCTTTTCCATCTCCTTTTCCTGGTCGCCGTTAAAGAGGAAGGAGGTTTCTCCAAAGTCCAGTCGGCTGACGACCGAGCCGTTGTTCTTGCTGTCAATCTCTTCGGTGACCGGACCCAGCACCGACAGCACCGCACCGCTGCCAAGGTCGAGCGTATCCCCTGCGCGCAGCAGCGACAGGTCCAGGTTTTTCTGCTCGATGACATCCAGCAGGTCCTCGTAGGTTTTGGTGGTTGGAATCAGCTTGTCCGGCAGATAGCCGAAGAAGACTCCGTCGGTGACCTCGATGTTTTGCAGCACCGTGTCCATGCCGCCGATGTGGTCGGCATCGGGATGGGTGGCGATGACATAGTCCAGTTTTTCCAGACCCAGCTGGTCTAAAAATTCCAGCACTTCGTCGCCTTTGTCATTTTCACCGGCGTCGATGAGCAGCGAGCTTTGGTCGGTGGTGACCAGGATGCTTTCACCCTGACCGACATCGATGATATAGACCTTGACCTGACCGCTGACCGGCAGCGAGGGTGTGGGACCGGTCGGACCGCCGTAGAGGATGCGGTCGATGAAATCCATCGCCTGCTGTGCAAAGGAAGTGTCAATGCCAATCAGGTCGCCGCCGAAGGTAAAAATGCTCAATACAACAGCGATGACAGCAAAGACGGTGACTGCCCATTTGGGAAGGGCGGGATTGGTTTTCTTTTTGCGTCGTTTTGCCATGGTGACCTCCGTGAAAGATTAGCGGTATCTTCCCTTGCGGGAGGAGCGTGTATCATTGGTCAGCACACCGCCGCGGTTGACCACAGTGCTCTTGCGGCTGACCGGTTTGCGCGGCTTGGCTCCGGTGCCGTTGGACTTGCGGGCAGGTGCGTTGCCGGAGGAAGCTGCCGGACGGCGGGTGTGGGTTCGGATGTATTCGTTGTCCGGCGCGACCAGACAGTTTGGACCGTTGCCGATCAGGTCCTCCCGATGGGCGCGGATGAGTGCCTGGATGACGTTATGACGATTTTCCGGCTTGTAGTATTGCAGAAGGGTGCGCTGGTAGAATTTTTCCTCTGCGGTTTTTGGAACATAGACCGGCTCCATCGTCTGCGGGTCCAGACCGGTGTAGAACATACAGGTGGAGTTGGTGCCGGGTGTGGGGTAGAAGTCCTGCACCTGTTCCGGGCGCATATGGTGGCGCTTGAGGTAGACTGCCAGCTCCACCGCATCGGCGATGGTGCAGCCGGGGTGGGAGGACATCAGGTAAGGCACCAGATACTGCTCCTTGCCGATGCGCTTGGTTTCCTCATAGAAGCGCTTGCAGAAGCGGTCGAAGTCCTGGATGTGCGGCTTGCCCATCTTGTCCAGAACATGATTGACACAGTGCTCGGGAGCCACCTTGAGCTGACCGCTGATGTGGTATTTGACCAGCTCCTGCAAAAAGGTGGGATTGGGGTCGGCGTTGAGGTAGTCGTAGCGGATGCCCGAGCGGACAAACACCTTTTTGACCCCTTTGATGCGGCGCAGCTTGCGCAGCAGCTCGACATACTCCATGTGGTCAATCTCCAGCTGCGGGCAGGGCTTGGGTGCCAGACATTTTCTGTTTTGGCACAGACCGTATTTCAGCTGCTTTTTGCAGGAGGGATAGCGGAAGTCTGCCGTAGGTCCGCCGACATCGTGGATGTATCCTTTAAAGTGTGGGTTGTGGGTCATCTCCTCCGCTTCGTGCAGGATGGACTGCTCGCTGCGGGAAACCACCTGTCTGCCCTGATGGAAGGTGATGGCACAGAAGTTGCAGTTGCCAAAGCAGCCACGGTTTTGGATGATGGAAAATTCCACCTCTTTGATAGCATCCACTCCGCCCATCGCCTCATAGGACGGGTGATAGGTGCGGGTGAAGGGCAGGTCGAACACCTCGTCCAACTCCTCGCGGGTGAGGGAAGGCATCGGCGGGTTCTGCACCAGGTACAGGGTGTCGGTCTGTTTTTGAACGATGGTCTTGCCGTAGACGGCGTCCTGCCATTCGGTTTGAATCTGATGGGCTTTTGCATAGCTTTCTTTGTTTTCGGAAACCTTGTGGAAGGAGGCACAGCTGACGCTGTCCTGTGGGATTTCTTCCTGACGGCACAGGTAACAGCAGCCGCGCAGGTCACGAATGGTTTCCAGTGCTTCTCCCTGACGCAGGCGCTGGGTCAGCTGAGTGATGACCTTTTCCCCCATGCCGTACAGCAGCAGGTCTGCCTGCGAATCCAGTAGGATGGAAGGGCGCACCGCATTGTCCCAGTAGTCGTAGTGGGCAAAGCGGCGCAGCGAAGCCTCCAGACCACCGATGACGATATTGGAATCGGGGTAAAGCTGGCGCAGTTTGCGGGAGTAGACGATGGTGGCGCGGTCGGGACGTCTGCCGGCTTTGCCGCCGGGGGTGTAGGCATCGTCGCTGCGGCGGCGTTTGGCAGCGGTGTAGTGGGCGACCATCGAGTCGATGTTGCCGCCGGTGACCAGAAAAGCGTAGCGAGGCTTGCCGAACTCCATGTAATCGCGGTCAGCGACCGGTTGGGAGATGATGCCGATGGAAAAGCCCAGCGACTCGATGACGCGCGAGATGATGGCAGCGCCAAAGCTGGGGTGGTCCACATAGGCGTCCCCGATGATATAAACAAAATCAAGCTGTTCCCAGCCGCGCTCTAAAGCCTCGGCGTGGGTGATTGGAAGGAATGATGAAGTCATGCTTTCTCCTTTTTGTGCGATTGGGATGGATAGGTTGGAACGAAATCAGTATAGCACAAAACTTTGGTAAAAGGCAAACAAAAAACCGGATACAGAAGATTCTGTATCCGGTAAAAACTGTAAGCTTTTTATACAAAGAGAACTTACTTGAGTTCGATCTCTGCGCCAGCCTCTTCCAGTTTAGCTTTGATTTCCTCAGCCTCAGCTTTGGAAGCAGCCTCTTTGATTGGCTTTGGACACTCGTCAACCAGAGCCTTAGCCTCTTTCAGACCCAGACCGGTGATCTCTTTAACCAGTTTGATAACGCCCATCTTGGAAGCGCCAGCGTTTTTCAAGATAACGTCAAACTCGGTTTTCTCCTCAGCAGCAGCGGCAGCAGCTGGAGCAGCAGCAACAGCTACAGGAGCAGCAGCGGAAACGCCAAATTCTTCTTCAAGTGCTTTTACGAGCTCAGCAAGCTCAAGAACAGTCAGTTCTTTAACATTCTCAACAAATGCTAAAACTTTCTCAGAAGCCATGATAGTACCTCCATAATTTCAATAAAAGTGTAGCGGCGGGACCGTTAAAGGACTCCGCACAGATTGGGATTATTCTGCAGCAGGAGCTTCTTCCTGAGCAGCGGACTCAACAGCAGGAGCGCCGGATTCCTCTTCCTTCTTCTCGCCGATTGCTTTGATAGCAACAGCAAGACCTCTGAGGTTGCCAGTAAGAACGCTGAGCAACATAGAGATGAGGCCTTCTTTGTTAGGCAGCTTAGCCAGAGTCTCAACACCAGCTTTGTCCATTGGCTTACCATCAGCAAAACCAGCTTTTACAGCGTAGCTGCTCTTGGAAGACTCAATGTACTTGCAGATGATCTTTGCAGCGATGATCGGATCTTCGTGGGAAAGAGCCAGAGCGGTGGTGTTTTCCAGCACGTTGGAAATCTCCTCGTATGGAGTATCTTTCAGTGCCAGACGGAGCATAGTGTTTTTAACAACACGGTACTCAACGCCAGCTTCACGCAGTTCTTTACGAAGTTTGGTATCATCGGCAACAGTGATGCCCTTGTAATCAACCAGGACACCGGCAGCAGAGTTGGTGAGTTTCTCTTTGAGCTCAGCAACATACTGCTGTTTTTCGAGTAAAACCTTTTCGTTTGGCAAATCAGTTCACCTCCTGAAAAATGCTTGTCCGCAAAAAGATGCGGTGCGGATTGATGCAAATCGCCGCCCTGAGCGCTCTGCCCGCAAAGCGGAAGGAGATACTCAGTTGACCCGAAAACTTAAAAAAGCTCTTTTCTCCCAGTGGGGGACCACCGAGGGAAAAGAGCAGATGAAAAGTCATAGATATGCTATTTCATCATTTCCTCGGCAGGCTTACTTTAAGCAATGCTCGTGCATTTGCACCTGCTGTCTATGGAATTGACAGCTTTTTTATTATATCGAAGGAAACCTGTGCTGTCAAGAGCAAAAATGCGGATAAAAGGGGTGTTTTTCGAAATTTATGAAAACTGACTAAGAGAGCGCGGAAACAGTCGGGTCTTCATTGGCGGCTTTAGCATCCCCGGAGCGGGAATACAGGCTCTTGCTGCGCCATTTTCCGCTTTTCCAGCGCAGCTGCATCAGCAGTCCGCGCAAACATTCGTCCGCAGCAAAGGCAATCCAAATGCCTCGCAGTCCTAATCCCATCGGAACGGCAAGGATAAAACTGCCCAGGGTGGAAACCAGCCACATGGAAAACACAGCGACCACCGACGGATAGACGGTGTCACCGGCTCCGCGCAGACCGTTGATGACCACAATGTTGAAGGTGCGTCCGAATTCCACAAACAGGTCGATGAAAAACAGCGCCGCTCCCGCCTGCACGATGACCGGGTCGTTGGTGAAAATCATCATCAGCTGGCGGCGGATAAACAGCGCGCCGATGCTGATTGCCATGGAAATCACCAGTGAGATGCGCAGCGAGCGCATACAGACGCGGTCTGCCTGGTCCGGCTCACCGTTGCCCATGTGATAACCGACCAGAATCTGTGCGCCCTGCGCGATGGAATTGGAAAAGACATAAAAGAAGATGACAATGTTGGAAAAATAGGTCTTGGTGATAAAATCGCTGTCGGATAAAAAGCGGAAGATGATGCCGGTGACCACCAGCTGCGCAACGTTGTAATTGATGCTTTCAAAGGCAGAGGGCAGACCCACCAGCAGAATTTTTTTGCCCTCCTCGCGCGGAAAAGGACGCAGCAGCGAAAAGATGGACAGCGGCTCGACATGGCGGAACAGCATCACACAGAGGATAGCAACACCGACTACACGGGCAAGGGTGGTGGCAATGGCAACGCCGCGCACGCCCAGCGAAGGCAATCCAAACAGACCAAGCACAAAAGCGGTGTCCAGCACAGCATTGAGCAGGTTCATGATGGCGGTGACGTACATCGAGATGCGGGTGTGTCCGTGGCTGCGCAGGATGGCAGTGACCGAGTTGAGCAGCGATTGTGTGAAGATGAAGCCGCCGACAATCAGCAGATATTCGCAGCCGTACTCCAAAATCTCGCCCTGTGCGCCCAATGCAGCCAGCAGAGGACGGTGAAACAGGGCAATCAAAGCGGAAATGACAAGCCCGATGACGGTGCTGAACAGCAGCGACAGCGCAGCAATCTGTGAGGCGCTCTCACGTTTTTGTGCGCCCAGGCTTTGGGAAATCAGGATGGCAGTTGCGCCGGAGATGATGCTGAACACCAGGTTGCAGATGGAAATGATCTGGTTGGCTGCGCTGACTGCACTGGCAGCGACATCGTTATAGCGGCTTAGTACAAAGATGTCGATGAAACCCAGCAGCATGAACAGCACATTTTCAATGAAAATCGGCCAGGTCAGGGCAAAGAGATTCATGCGTTTGTTCATGGTTTGTCCCTCTCTGTTTTTAGATTACACAAGCGTTTCCTCTGCGGCAGAGGATTTTGACCTCACCTAAAATACAGCGCAAAACGTCAGTTGTCAATTCTTTTTTGGCAAAAAAATAACAATGAAGCAACAATTTTTCCGCTTTGCATAAAAAGAAAAAAGCATGGGAATTTTGGATTGTGCAATCGGAAAACAGGGAGAAAGTGAAGCTGCTTACGAGGGCTTTGGCAGACTGCTTTTATCGGTCGGACCCCAGTGCCTGCTGCATCCAGCGGTCCAAAAAGGCAAGCTGGCTTTCGGTGTGAAACCAGTGCTCGCCGCCTTCCAGTATGGTCAGGTGTGCGTTGTGGGTCTCTGCAAAGCGGGTGACCGTTTGCAGCGAGGTCAAATGGTCATGCTCTGCGTATAAAATCTCGGTGGGGACCTTCCAGTCGATGGGATGCTCCCGCACAAAGCAGAGATATTTCCAGGAAAGGGTTTCGCCAAAGTCGGTGGGAATCTCTCCCTTTTGGGCAAGCTCCTGCTCGGACACCTTTGCCCAACCCATCATGTCCAGAATCAGCTGCTCCATATCCAGGATGGGAGAAATCAGCAGGGCTTTTTGGATGTCGCAGTTTTGCAGGGTGTGCATGGCAAAGTAGGCGCCGATGCTGTTGGCAAGCAGGATGACGGAATCATACTCGCGGCGCAGGATGCGGTAGTCGGATACAATTTGCTCCTGCACAAGCCAGGGGAGAGAGCCTTGATAATCGACGCCGTGCAGGTAGAAATCGGGACAGTTTTTGGCATATTGCATGACTTCGCCGGCATTTCCGCCCTTGCCGTGCAGATATAGGATGGCTTTTTTCAAAGATAAGACCTCCCGTCAAGGTGAATGGATGTGAAAAATAATCTGCTCACAGAATAGCAGTTTTTGCAGCAAAGGTCAATTTTCAAGAGGATAATACGACGGCAACAGAGGGAGTGTTGCTGTTTTCTATAAAAATGAGGAGATTTCATTAAGCAAATAGATGAAAAGAAGGAAACAGACTTGACAGGCAGAAAAGAAAATGATATATTATAGTCAGTAACAGGAATCATTACTATTAAGGAGCGGAATATGACAACAACCAGAAGAAACTCCCGACAAAGGACGCTGGTGTATCAGGCAGTCAAAGATTCCCACAGTCATCCGAACGCAGAGGAGGTTTACCTCCTGGTTCGCCGGCAGCTCCCGGACATCAGCTTGGGCACCGTTTACCGAAATTTAAATTTGCTGGTGGAAATGGGTTTGTTGCACAGGATTTACACCGGCATGGGCGCCGATCGATTCGATGCCGTGGTAACAGCGCACCCACATCTGATCTGCTCCTCCTGTGGGGGAGTGTTTGACTTGGAATGTCAGGTGGAAAGGGAAACCGCGCAGCTCAAACAGGCGTTCGAACGCTCAGGTGCAACCATCGACGAAGTCCAGGTTCGAGCCTGGGGAATTTGCGACCGTTGCAAACAAAATCATCAGGAAGAAAAATAAACATAAAGCACAATTTTAAGAAGAAAGGCGGATTTAGAGTATGAATTTAAAAGGTACTAAAACAGAACAGAATCTTCAGACTGCATTTGCAGGTGAATCTCAGGCAAGAAACAAATATACCTTCTATGCTTCTCAGGCAAAAAAAGAAGGCTTTGAGCAGATTGCAGCTCTCTTCACCGAAACTGCCAACAACGAAAAGGAACACGCAAAGATGTGGTTCAAGCTGCTCAACGGCGGTATCGGCAAAACCGTAGACAACCTCAAGGATGCGGCTGCCGGTGAAAACTATGAGTGGACCGATATGTATGCGACCTTTGCAAAGGAAGCCAGAGAAGAAGGCTTTGACCACATCGCAAAGCTGTTTGAGATGGTAGGCGAAATCGAGAAGGAGCATGAAGCAAGATACCTGGCACTGTGCAAAAACATCGAAGAGGGCAAGGTATTTAACCGTGAAGGCAAACAAGCTTGGATCTGCCGCAACTGCGGACACATCCACTTTGGAGAGGAAGCACCGGAGGTTTGTCCGGTCTGCGCACATCCAAAGGCATACTTTGAGCTGAGAGCCCAGAACTACTAAAAAGAACATCTTCTATAAAACAGCT
>FR880188.1 GCA_000435195.1 Clostridium sp. CAG:169
GATCAAGGCCACCAGCGACCGTGTTCAGATAGAGTGGAAAATCTGACATTTCCGCTCTATCGCCCCTCATTTCTATTTTATCTTGTTTGTACCCCTTGTACACCGATGTTTGCAAGTTTTTTAGGTAATCGTTCTCCGCACGCAACCGCTGCACTTCGGCCAGCAGATCTTCTTCCACCTGCTTCGGCTTTGGCGGACGGTCCTTACTGCCGCGGCCACGCCGTTCGATGGCTAACCCTTCCGGACCTTCGGTCAGATAGATTTGTTCCCATGATTTGATCCGATCTCTGCTGTTTACCTCAAATCTTCGCGCGGTTTCGCTATGGCTCAGTTGCTCCTGCTACATGGTTTCTACAACCATTCTCTTGAACTCCGGCGTATATCGTTTGTTTGGTACTCCTTTTGGCATAGAAAAACACCCCTGTCCGATTATCTTCCTTTTGCATCAATCTTAGACAAATATATTTTCTTCTTTCGATGCAAAACATCAAAAATAACAACTAATCATCTTACATTCACAGATATATTCCCAATATTTCATAAATGAAAACTCATCTATAAAGCCTCTTTATTTCCAAAGAACACAATGGAACTTTTCCCGTGAAAGCAAACTACCTAAACAACCACGGTTACAGAAAATACACCGTGTTATATCATCTTCTTTTCCATCTGCTACCTTATTGACCCATTCTGGATCAGCTACTAACTGCCTCGACATTCCAATATAATCCAGGCGTCCGCTTTCTATACACTCCTGATTCTTTTTGGGATCTGAAAACTTACCAGCACAGGAAACCGGAAGATTGGTATATTTCTTAATTACATCAGAAATATAAAGGAAACAACCTTCTCCTTTAAAATCTGCATGACTCTTTGGCGGAACAGTATCATTAATATTTAACCTGTTTCCCATAGCTGCCTGAAATGCATTAACGCCTGCAAATTCTAACTGTTTAACAAATACAGAAAGCTCTTTTAATTCTGGCCCCCCTTGACCACATGGAACTGCGTCATCGTGAATGGGAATCTTATATTCTATAGGATAATCTTCTCCTACCTCTTTTCGGATAGCTTTTACAATCTCACAGGCCAGTGCCGCTCTTTTCTCTGTAGAGCCACCAAAGGCATCTTTTCTATGATTGATATAACCAGAGGAAAAACTGCTGATAACATGTCCTCCAAGCACCTGAACCATATCAAAACCTACATCTTTTGCTGCCTTCGCTGCCTGTGCAAAATGATCAATAATTTCTTCCACTCTTTCCAGCGACATGTCTGTTACATATTCCTCAATATGATCATTTTTAAAAGAGCTCATTTCTTCTCTTGTTGCTCCAGATTTTGCCAAAGCAAAATACTGCTCCATATCATAATCCCATAAATACAGCTGAGCACCTGCTTTTGCTCCACCTTGATGCAAACGCTCAACTATCCTACGGCATCCTTCCAAACCGTTTGGAGTAAATAGGTTAATGTCACTTTTCATATTTGGGATATATTCTACTCCCATATCTCCAATATAAATGAGAGCCGCACCACCATCAGCTACTCTACCAAGAAAATCAATTTTTTCTTCCAATGAGAGAATCATCGATGTAGGTGCCATAACAATCCTATTTTTCAATTCCATGGTTCCAATACGAATAGGAGATAACAATTGATTCATTTTATCTTCCCCTTTCCTAGTTTCTGAATAAATGACAGGCAACAGAATAGCCCGGTTCTATTTCATGTATCATCGGTTCTTCTTGGAAACATTGTTCGCTTGCATAAGGACATCTGCTGGCAAACACACAACCTGCCCCTCTTCTTTGAGTGGTTGCCTCTCCTTTTAATGGTTGATACATCCTCTGTTTTTCTATGATTGGGTCTGCAACCGGAATGGATTCCAGCAACGCTTTGGTGTATGGGTGCTGCGGACTTTTGAATAACTGCTCAGTTCTACCCATTTCAACAATTTTTCCCAGATACATAACAGCCACTTTATCAGAGATATGTCTAACCATCGCAAGATCGTGAGCAATAAACAGGTAAGTAAATCCTCTATCTTTCTGCAATCGCATAAGAAGATTTACAATTTGCGCCTGAATGCTGACATCCAGCGCAGAAATTGGTTCATCACAAAGAATAAATTCTGGCGAAACCGCTAATGCTCTAGCAATACCAATTCGTTGCCTTTGACCTCCTGAAAACTCATGCACATAACGTGTTGCATGTTCACTCCTTAATCCAACCAATTTTAGTAATTCCTGTACAGCTTCTTTCTTTTCAGCATTGCCGCTAACTAGATTATGACTGATCAATCCTTCTGAAACAATATCAATAACCCTCATCTTCGGATCTAATGAAGAATATGGATCCTGAAAAACAACCTGTACATCTTTTGTGAAGGCTTTTCTCTCTGCACCTTTCAATGAATGGATCTCTTTTCCTCTGTAAAGCGTTTTTCCACTGGTTGGTGCATATAAGCCAATAGCAGTTCTTCCACAGGTTGTTTTACCACACCCTGATTCACCGACTAGGCCCAATGTCTCTCCTTTAGCAATAGAGAAGCTAACGCCATCTACAGCTTTTATGATCTTTTTGTTCTTCATTGTAAAATGCTTTTTTAAGTCAGAAACCTCTAAAAGGACCTCTTTTTCATTGTTCATCGCTATTCCCTTTCCTGCCTTATTGGAATCTCAACCTTCGGTGCCATAGAGTGGTTCAACCAACAGAAGGAAATATGTTCTCCGTCCGCTGTAACCTGAGGCTTCCTTTTTCTACAAATTTCCATACAATATGGACACCTTGGATGGAAGACACAGCCTGTTGGTGGTTGGATCAAATCCGGAGGTGTTCCCTCGATTGTTGTCAATTCCTCTTCCAGTTTGACATCAATTCTTGGAACTGCATTAATCAATGCCCACGTATATGGGTGACGAGCACGGTAGAAAATATCCATACTAGATCCCTGTTCTACAACTTCTCCGCCATACATTACAACAAGACGATCTGCTGCCTTTGCAACAATTCCCAAATTATGCGTAATCAAAAGAACTGCTACACCACTTTTTAACTTCATCTGCTGAAGTAGCTCTAAAATTTGTGCTTGGACAGTAACATCCAGTGATGTTGTCGGCTCGTCTGCAATCAAAAGTTTTGGCGTGCAAGCTAATGCCATAGCAATCATAATTCTCTGCCTTTGTCCACCAGAGAATTCATGTGGGTATTGCTTGCATCGTTGCTCTGCTTCGGGAATACCTACACTTTCCATTAAACGAATGACTTCCTGCTTGATTTGTTCTGCATTCATTTTAGTGTGTAGTTTTAACATTTCTCCAATCTGCTTACCCACCTGAATGGTTGGATTGAGTGCAGCCAAAGCATCCTGAAAAATGATCGCACATTTTTCCCCACGATATTTTTCCCATTCTTCCTTTGTGAAGTCAAAAATATTCTTTCCCTCAAACAGGATTTGGCTCCCGTCTTCCACTCTTCCAGGAGGAGATTTTACTAGACCCATAATAGATTTTGCTGTTACAGTTTTACCACAACCAGATTCTCCCACAACAGCAACGGTTTCTCCTTCCTTAACTTGAAAGGATACGTTCCGCACAGCTTTTACCGTTCCTGCATATGTATCAAACGAAACCGACAGGTTTTTTATATCCAAAAGCGTTTCCATCTTACCACCCTTTACTTATTCAGCTTCGGATTCAAAGAATCCCTTAACAAATCCGACAACACACTAATACACAAAATTGTAAGTAAAATAAGAAGACCTGGAAAAAATGCCAGTAGAGGTCTATCTAATATAAAACTCTGTGCATTTTGCAGCATACCTCCCCATGAAGGAATCGGCACAGAAACGCCATACCCCAAAAAGCTTAATGAAGATTCCAGCATAATGGAATTCGATACGCTTACACTGGCAACTACAATTACGTGATTCATTAAGTTTGGGATAATATGATGTACGATAATCCACCAATGGCTTACCCCCAAAGCACGGGATGCCAGAACAAAATCTCTTTTTTTCAGCGAAAGAGTTTCTGCTCTCGTAATTCTCGCAACACCCTGCCATGTAAACAAACCAATCACAATAATTAAGGTAAAAATATTCGGAGTAAAAAAGGTATTAATAATAACAATAAGCAGAAAACTCGGAATGGACATAAAAATATCCACAAATCGCATCATATAGGCATCAACTTTTCCCCCAACATAACCGCTTATCGTTCCATAAATAGTTCCAAATAAAGTTGAAATAGACATTGCAGCTAAACCAACCAATAATGAAACTCGTCCACCATACAGCGCTCTGGTAAAGTAGTCCCTACCCATATCATCTGTTCCGAACGGATGCTCTAACGATGGGAGGGCTAATTTAGGACTTCCTACAGCTATATCATATGGGTCATATGGGGAAAGAGGTGCCAGTATCGCTACGACTACCAAAAACAGCAAGATTCCCACAGACAGTTTTGCAGAAAAGCTGGATTTAAAGTTTTTTTTCAGATTTTTAAACACACTGCGCTCATAAACAATTTCCGCTTCTTCCTCATTATCTGAAACAAACCGGAAATCAGATTCTTGCAGCAGTTCTTCTGTATTATCCATCAACCTCATCTCCCTCTCTTTGATCAATTCTTGGGTCACAAATACCATACAAAATATCTGCTATAAAATTTCCCAAAATCAGGATGACACAGGATATCATCGTAAAGCCCATAATAACAGGATAGTCCCTAGCATTGATTGCTGCCATTCCCAAAGTACCCATTCCTGGCCAGCTGAAAACAGATTCAACGATGAAGGAACCAACAACCAATCCTGATAAGTTCATGCCCGCTAAAGTAATGATTGGTAATAGACAGTTTTTCATAACATGGCAATACACAATCCTGTTTTTGGAAGCTCCTTTCGAGATGGCTGTATCAACATACTCTTCTTCCATCTGACTAATTGTATTTGCTCGAATATATCTTGTAAATACAGCTGTGTTTTTTGTACTTAAAACAATAGCCGGCAAAATACCGTGTTTAATAACATCCCATACAGAATCCACGCCAACTGTTCGCATACCCATGCTCGGGAGCCAGTTCAACTTCAATGAAAAAACAATAATCAGCATGATACCAAACCAGAAAGGCGGTATGGAAATTCCAATATAACTAATATCGCTGATAATTCGATCAATTGGCTTCCCTTTATTCACTCCTGATATCAATCCCAATGGAATTGACATCACAATGGAAAGAATCAAGGCTGCACCCATCAAGCCAATTGTGGCTGGTAATTTCTCTTTGATTTGTTCTGTTACACTACGATGATTGATCTGAGAATATCCCCAGTTTCCCTTTAATACATTTTTTCCCCATCCGCAAAACTTTTCTACAATTCCGTCGTTCAGACCTAATTCCTCTTTTAACTCTTCAATCTCTTCGTTCGTCATATTAGGTCGAATATAATGCATCAGTACATCGCCTGGTGCAATTTCTATAATTGCAAAGGAAAAAAAAGCAACAAGAAAAATAACTGGTATCGTTTGCAAAAGCCTTTTTAAAATAAACTTCATAATAAAATCTCTCAATCCAAGAAAATCTGATTGATTTAAAATAAATCAATCAGATTTTCCATTTCATCAATATTTCCTTATTCTACCATAAAAATTTTCATGTAATCTTCGAAGAGAGGTATCTTTTTGATATCATCTACACCACGAATATTCTTAGGAGTTACAATGCAAGCTCTAGAGGTCAAAACAGGGTATACACAATAGTCATTGATGATTTGATCCTGAAGTTTCTTGTAAATTTCCATTCTCTTCTCTTTGTCTAATGTAGCATCGCCTTCATTAAACAAAGCAAGTGCTTCATCAGAAGCAAAGAGATTCTTTGTAAGGAATCCACCTTTTTTGTACATAAAAGCAATACTGTTTGGATCTGTTTTTGCTGGGTAAACGTTTACAGCCAAATCCCAGTCTCCTTCTGTGGTGTAGAAGAAGGTGTTGTTGAAGCCCTGGGAATCCATAGCAGTGACTTCTACTTTAATACCATACTTAGCCAGCTGGCTCTGAACAGCAACTGCAATATCTTCCAAATACAGATGGCTCTTATCGCAAATCAGCTTATAGGTCTGATTTGTTGCTCCAAGTTTTTCAAATAACTCTTTCGCTTTTGCTTCATCATGAGGATAAGAGATAAAGTTTTCATCAAAACCTTCTGTCTGAGGTCCATATACAGAAGCGTGCTCTACAGCAAGATTTTCATCTCCAGCTGCTGCCTGATACAGTGCTGCACGATCCAGCGCATATGTAAATGCTTTTCTCAGCTCGATGTCCTGCATTTTTTCACTGTTTGCATTGAATGTAAAGTAGCTTACTCGATTATCTGGGAAGGAGTATACATTGCAGTTTTCGTCTGCCTTGTATTTTTCATATTTCAGGCTATCCGAAACCTCAATCATTCCCAGCTCGCCTTTTTGGAAAGCCACTTCCTGTGTGGTAGCTTCTGGAGCAACCTGGAAAATCACCTTATCAAAGTTTGGTTTTCCACGATAGTACTCGTCAAAACGCTCCAACTCAATTGTGCTGCCTTTTGTCCAGCTTACCAGTTTATATGGTCCAGAGCCAATTCCCTTTTCATTTTCCAAAGTAGTACGGAATGGCTCACCATTATTGTAGCGGTGTTCTGGGAACATTTTGAAATTGCCTAAAGTAGAAAGGTAAGAAGCAGATGGTTGTGGAAGGGTAAGCTTAACAGTCAAATCGTCTACCTTTTCACAGTTGATTTTTTCACCATTGATTCCTGTAGCACTTTTCAATTTTTCATTCCACATAAAATCAAAGTCAAAAACAAGGTCATCTGCATTGATAGGTTCACCATCATGCCAGAACATATTATCTTTCAGTTTTACTGTGATGGTCAAACCATCTTCGGAAACATTGTAGCTTTCTGCCATGTAATATCTTGTTTCGTTGTTGTCAATTACGAACAGTGGGTCATACATCGCACGCATTACCATTTCAACCGATTTAGATTCTGTAATAACAGGGTTAAAGTTATTAATATCGGCAGAAATTGGAACTACAAAAACGCCGCCATCTTTTTTAGTCTCTGTAGTTACACTTTCCTCTGGCTTTTTCTCCTCTGTTTCCTGTTCCTCTGTAGATTGTGCCGCAGCAGTATTTGACTCTTCTTTTGCTTCAGTAGAAGCTGGCGCATTTGAACAAGCACCCAAAGTCAGCATCATTACTGCTACATGGTTGCAAGGGATGGAACATCGAAGCCTGTTAGCCACATATCAACGACGATTGCGATCTTCATAGGAGAGCTGTTATCTTTGAACTTCTTTGCTAAATCATCCTTGTGTGCCTTATTGCCGATGATTTCACGCCATTCTTCGAGGTCGTTGTTGCCCTGCGTCATAACCACGCCGACTTTCTCAGTCCATGCAGGACGCAGTTCAAGAATGCGCTTGTATATCTTCATGGCAATAGGACGGGAATATGCCACGATCATTGCCTTGCCGGTGAGGATATTTGCCCGGTAATTCTCGTAGTGGTCGAGGATGTCACTAACCAGAGAGTCTATCGTCTGGTCAGCACCAAGAATCGCTTCCATCTGACCAAGCTCTTTTTTGCTCTTTTCAATGACATACGGATCTGCATTCTGCGCCATAATGTCATATTCTGTGTCGATGAGATGCAGTGTGTTCTCGTCCAGCTTGAGATGAATAACACGACTCTCATAGTAAACAGGTCTGGTAGCACCATCTTCGACGGTTTGCGTCGTATCATAAATGTCAATGTAATCACCGAACACTTCACGGGTGCTTCGGTCTTTGGAGGAAATAGGAGTGCCGGTAAATCCGATATAAGTAGCGTTTGACAAGCTGTCTCTGATAATTCTGGCTGTGCCGATGATTGTTTTCGCTTCAAGATCTCCATTTTCTTTCTGCTTCACAACAACCTTTTCAGTCAAGCCATACTGCCCACGGTGCGCTTCATCAGCCATGACAATGATATTTCGACGCTCGGAGAGGGCTCCTCAAACTTCTGCATCGTTGTAAAGATGATGCCGTTTGCTTGCCGGTTCGCCAGCAGTTCCTTTAAGTGTTTCCGATTCTCAGCGTGCTGCGGAGTTTGCCGCAGAAAATCTTTGCAACGAGAGAATTGCCCATAAAGCTGATCGTCAAGGTCATTTCGGTCTGTGATTACAACAATTGTAGGACTTTCCAAAGCCTCTTGCAGATAGTGGGCATAGAAGACCATGGACAACGATTTTCCGCTGCCCTGTGTATGCCAGAATACACCGCCCTTGCCATCCGTCACAGTAGCGTTCAGCGTTGATGCAACAGCCTTCTTGACCGCAAAATATTGGTGATAACCGGCAAGAATTTTGAAGGTGTTCTGCCCATCCACATTGAAGCAGATGAAGTTCTTCACGATGTCAAGGAAGCGGTTCTTCTCAAATAGTCCTTCAAAAAAAAGTATCAAAGGCAGCATACTGTGTGTTCTCATAGCTGCCGTCCGTGGTTTTCCACTCCATAAAGCGGTCTTCCCCGGAGGTAATCGTACCGGCTTTGGAGGTGGTCATGTCACTCATAACGCACACAGCGTTGTAGATGAACATAGATGGAATCTCATACATATAGTTTCTGAGCTGCCTATATGCGTCGGATGCGTCCGTTTCTTCGCGGGAAAGAGATTTCAACTCGACAATGACAAGCGGCAGACCATTTACAAAGAGGATAACATCAGGACGCTTCTCGGAGTTTTCAATGAAAGTCCACTGATTAGCAACGGTAAAGTCATTCTGGGAAGGATTTTTGAATTCGATGAGATAGACGAGGGTGGAGCGTTCCTCGCCATTATCAAAGTATTTGACTGGCACACCGTTTTGCAGATAGTCCATTATCACTCGGAAATCATGTTCTAATTGTCCGCATGGAGGTACCTGTTATGGTTACAAAACCATTTTATATTCATCAAAAGCAACCGGCCCAAAGTTTTATACGCCTACCCAATTTTCTGTTTGAGTCACCAAGTTTTTGCTCCTTGTCAAGCTAAGCCAAACTGTTGTATGCGATGATCCTGCGTCGAACGGACTTGTCCCGCAAAAACGGATGGGCTGACGAGTATGGGAAGATTTATCTGTATTACCCCATCAACGAGGTGTGTGAGTTGCTGCACTGTGGCCGCCAAAAAGCAGTGGACACGCTGCGGGAGCTGCAATATGCCGATCTTGTGTCCATCAAAAAACAGGGATGTGGAAAACCCAACCGTATCTACCCAAAACACTATGACGCGGTTTCGAACACCGACTTCAAGAAATCCGGTTGCGGAACGCCGGAAGACTGAAAAACGAGTCTAATAAGTACGGTAATCCGCTTTCTTGAAGTACGAAAACCAGATGGTAGATAAAAAGAAAAAGATAAATATACTCAGTTTAATTCGATTCATTCCCTTCCTATCCGAGCTATTTTGTGTGGGATTTTCTGGTGAAAACCCCGGAAGGGAAGGGGTGGGAACGGAGCTCTATGAGAATTTTCTCAGGTTTTGAAATGATCTGTCTCTCCTCTGTGTATGGGAACAATCTTTGGCAGCTGTGTATCGCCGGGAAGGAGTGTGAGATGGACTGAAGTTGAGCCAGTAAGGTTTTGCTGTTGGGGCAACTCACCCATGGTCGGCCAAGAAAATCATCAGAATCCATACAAAATTGAACTACCACAGTCCATCATAGATTCCTTCGCCCGATTCCTCGCACCTGAAATCCAGAAATTATTCGCCAGCGAAGAAGGGCGAAAGGAATTGGAAACATGGAAAAAGAAGTATTCTGATAAAAGTGAGGAATGAAGTAAAGTTCAAAGATAATATGCAAAGGGGCGCCCTATTTTGGGTGTCCCTTTTTGTCGCAGTAATGAGGAGGAACGGTTTGTTCCATGGGGGTATTTCTCACACCTGAGATGGATAGGCGGTTTACCTACCCGCTCATGTTCGGTGCGTCGCGTTTTGCGATGTACCAGATTGAATCGAGAGCGCAGTGTCCTTACAGAGTAAAAATGCGGAATTCGAGCTCTTATTTGGAAGGATGATACACCATAGCTATCGTTCTGAGTAAGGGGGGCGCTTTAAAAAGCCCTTTTGATGAAAACCATACTGCTCGATGGGATGGTATATTGCCACCCCATCTTCCAGGGTAGGCCCTATTTCAGAGCGTACCACACCATACACAAGGGTGTCGTAATTCACGACGCCCTCTGCTCTAAAATAGATCATAGGGTGCAGACATGAAAGCATTCGATAAGGAACGGTTTGCCCATTCATTGACTAAGAGTTATGCCGCTTCACGACAGCCCTTGAGATAATCAGGGTGCAACGATTCGTCACATCTCTGCAAAGGGGCGGCATTTTAGCATACCCTTCAAAAGTGTTTGCAGAACGCGCAGCCACAGAATAAATTCTGTGTCCAGCGGGGGTATAGCACCCAACAAGCAGAGGATGTGAGTGTATATGAACACTCGCATTGCTTGCGGTGATCTGCCTATTATGATTGGACACCGAATCCAAATAAGGCACGAGCATATAAAAAACGAGGTTCAGGGCACATCGTGCCTTAAACCTCGTTTTGTGTTTTATGACATCACAGCCACACCCTTACGGCAAAGCCGCCTTTGAAAAAGTAGGTGTTCGTGTAATGTCCATCTGGTGGAGGCGAGGGGAATTGAACCCCTGTCCGAAAATCCATCCATACATCTTTCTCCGAGCGCAGTTTACCGTTTTTGCTCGAAAGAGCAGTTTCCCTTATGGATGCACCGGCAAACAAGCACATCCGTTCGGTAGACTTTTATTCATCGGCAGTACAAGACACTCCTGCCTGACGTTCACCACTTCATAATGCCCAAACTAAAGCCGTGGTCCTCCTCAGCCGGACAGCTGCTTTTAATTAAGCAGCAACCGCCATTTCTTTGTTGAAATTTACGGTTGTAACGTTATTTTTAGCGTTTATATTTAATAAACATGGACTTTTATAGAGGTGCCCGCCTCTGCTCGCTTGACATACTTCAAAATCCCCGTCGAAAGCCTGTACGCCCCCGTATGGTAGAGATTTTTAACGGACCCGTTCCTTCAACGCCCGGTCGATGGTCCGTTTTGCATCGCGCTTTGCCAGATCGTCGCGCTTGTCATACAGCTTTTTACCTTTGCACAGACCCAGCTCCACCTTTACCCTGCCGTTTTTGAAGTAGAGGGAAAGCGGAATCAGCGTCAAGCCCTCCTGCTTTAAGGTGCCGTAGAGCTTGAGAATCTCCCGTTTGTGCATCAGCAGCTTTCTGGGACGGATAGGGTCACGGTTGAAGATGTTTCCCTTTTCGTAAGGGGAAATGTGCATCTGCTTGATGAACAGCTCGCCGTTTTGGATGTCGCACCAGCTGTCCTTCAGATTGACCTGTCCTAAGCGCAGCGATTTGACCTCGGTGCCAAACAGCTCGATGCCTGCCTCATAGGTTTCCTGAACAAAATAATCATGTCTTGCCTTTCGGTTGACCGCTATGCTCTTGGTCCCCGGTTGTTTCATCCTGCGCACCTCCCTGCTGTTGCTGTATTCATTTTATTATACCCCATTTTTTACAAAAATGCAAGCAGGAAAATTTCTCGTTTCTTCTTCGCAATGCGACAAAATAAAAAAACTATCGACAGCACTCCACTTTGCTGGGATGATTGAACATGACCTGTAAAGGGTTTAAAAATCAAAACGACCCTCCCTCATTTTATATTTCTAAAATACTCCTCGTTTGCTTGCAAAAGTTCGAGAAATTTTTTATACTGAATTTGCCCAAACAATCATCATACAGACAAGGCGTACGGGCACACACCTTGTCCCTTCGGAAAAAACACAGTCCGGTCGGTAGTCCGGGCACAGGCGGCTGTCCCGCCTGTCAGTAACCTGCCTCCTAAGGTTGTCCCTCCGAATGGAATTTTTTTAGGAGGAATCGACATGGACAAAATCCAAAGCAGCTTCACCGTATTCTTTGAGGACCCATTTTGGGTAGGTATCTTTGAGCGCCGACAACCGCACAAAGGTCAGGACCTCCTGACCGCTGCCAAGGTGACCTTCGGCGCACAGCCTACCGATGCACAGGTCTACGTCTATCTGCTGGAACATTACCACCAGCTGCGCTTTAGCCCTCCGGTGGATGCCAAACGTCCCCATGCGGTACACAATCCCAAGCGGATGCAGCGGCAAATCCAGCGCAGTCTGCGCTGTCAGGGCGGCTCAACCAAATCCCAGCAGGCGCTTGCTTTGATGCGTCAACAGGATCACCGTCATAAGCAGTAAATTTGTCCGTCGAGCGGCTGCAAAGCCGAAAAAAAGGACCCATCCGGGTCCTTTTTTCTATCCTCTTTTACAGGATGATGCAGATGAGTCCGCTGCATCCTTCGTTGATCATCCTCTCGATGGTTTCCTGCATTCGGATGCGTGCATCTGCCGGCAGTCGATAGAGCTTGTTGTGCAACCCTTCGTTGACCAGCTCATGCAGCGATTTTCCAAAGATATTGCTTTCCCATATCTTCTGCGGAGCGCCTTCAAACTCCTCCAGCAGGCTCATCACCAGCTCCTCCGACTGCTTCTCGCTGCCGACAATCGGGCTGACCTCGGTGGTGATGTCCGCTCTCATCATGTGGATGGAAGGCGCCGATGCTTTCAGCCGCACACCATACCGTCCACCCTGCTTGACAATCTGCGGCTCCTCCAGGGTCAGCTCCTCCAGCGACGGCATCACGATTCCATATCCGGTAGCTGCTACCTCCTCTAAAGCGCCTTTGACCTTATCATATTCCCGTTTCATCTGCGCCAGTTCACACAGGCAGGGCAGCAGACCCTCCTCTCCGCCTATCTCCAGACCGGTTGCCTCACCTAAAATATCATAGAACAGATTCGGCTTCACTGTGATGGAAAGCATCACCTTGCCGTGTCCCAAATCCATACCGGTAATCTGTGCGCGCTGGATCTGCTCACATTCTTCAATCTGCTCCAGCTGTGCGGCAACATGGCTGATGCGGTGCAGTTGTCCGCAGCTGCGGCAGATGGCGTCATACAAAGCCGATTTGAGCCAGTGTCCCTGCTCCAACGACAAAATCCACCGCGGGATATTGACCTTGATCTCCTTGACCGGAAATTCCATCAAAACATTGGACAGCACCTGCCGGATGTCCGATTCACTCAAATCCAGGCAGTTGACCGCCAACACCGGCACGCCGTACTTCTGCTGCATCTGTTCGACCAGCTCCCTAGCAGCAGGACTGTGCGGTTGCTGGCAGTTGAGCAGCACTGCGAACGGCTTTTGCAGCTCCTGCAATTCCCGGATGACCCGCTCCTCTGCTTCCTCGTACTCCTCGCGCGGAATGTCACTGATGGAGCCGTCGGTCGTCACCACCAGCCCGATGGTGGAATGTTCCTGGATGACCTTTTGTGTGCCAATCTCCGCTGCCATATTGAACGGGATTTCCTCATCGAACCACGGGGTCATCACCATGCGCGGCTGCTCGTTTTCGATGTATCCCAGCGAACTTGGCACGATGTACCCCACACAGTCGATCATGCGGACATTGAGCCTTGCATTCTGATCTAACTCGATCTTCACTGCATCCTCCGGGATAAATTTCGGCTCGGTGGTCATGATGGTCCTGCCTGCTGCCGACTGCGGCAGCTCATCGACCGCCCGCTCCTTGACAAATTCCCCTTCGATGTTTGGAATCACCAAATCCTCCATAAATCGCTTGATAAAGGTGGATTTTCCGGTGCGCACCGGTCCGACCACCCCGATATAAATATCACCGCCTGTGCGCTGGGCGATGTCGTTGTAGATATTGCGGCTATCCATAAAGCGTTCCCTCCTTTTGATTGGCTGCACCTTTGACCTAATGGGATAAAATCGGAATCAGCAGCATCTCCCGTTTGGACACTCCCGCCTGCGGGGAAAGTTCCAGCTGACTGTTGGCTTCCAGCACCGACTGCATCGCCGTATGGTAGCGCTTTGCAATCTCCCACAGCGTTTCTCCGGCATCCGCATAGTAGATGGTCAGCGAACAATCCTGGTCATGCTCAATCGGTTTGCTTTCATCCACCGTTACCTCCTCCAGCAGATTACACCGCTTTAAACGGCAGAGCATCCCGCGCACCTGCACCTCGCAGCGCACCGCAAGATTGGCGGTTGTTCGGTTGTAGTCAAATCCCACCACCGTCAGCTGCGGGCAAAACAGCAGCCGACTGTCGTCCCCTGCGCCTGCTGCAAACGGACATTCCATCTGCTCGGTCTTGTTATAAAACTGAATACTTCCGTCGGCATCCAGCGCCAGCAGGCACAAATCCAGATTGACCTGAAGGACTGCCGTCTGTTTCCCCTCCTGCTCCTCAAAGCGGACGGCACTGCCGCTGACCTGACCCCAGCCGGACAAAATTTCCTCCACCCCTTCCGGCAGCTCAACTTCTCCCTTATAAAGGCAACTTTCCTCCACCGGCTGCATCGACTCCAGAAAGCTTAAGGGGCGCAGCTGACCCTCGCACTCGTAGCGGGTGGAATAACAGTCATCCGCTACCTGCGCCTGTTGAATCCGACAGACCTGCGCAGTAGCGCTGACCTTTGCTTCCAGCTCGAAGAGGGTGTTTTCCCCATTTTGGTCCAACTTTGGTGAAATTTCCAGCTCGCACAGGCTGTAATCTGCCAGGCAAAGACAGCCATCGTCCGCTCCGGGCGCATCAATGACCGCACTGATGGGCAAAACAAAATCCATCTGCTGGATGTTTTCCTTTTCCGATTGTGCGCCCTCCTCGGTGGAGGATTCTCCATTGTACAGCACGGTAATGCGCAGCTCACCCTTGGTCACGATTTTCCCGGAAATCAGCTTGTGGTCGCTCATCACCGCACATCCGCGCGAAGAAATCATGCTGCGCACTGCCGGCTTTGACCCACCCAGCTCCAGCTCTTCACGGATGTCGATGATCTCCCGCGGCTGGGCAACAAAGCAGCACTGCTCGAGCATCCGTTTGCGCAGCTGCAAACCCTGTGGCTGCTGGGTATCCTCTGCGCTATCTCCAATCAGCTGCTGCTCCCCGGCGCTGAGTGCGCACACCCGATGGCTTAAAGAGAGCTTTAGCTCCAGCCTTCTTTTGCTGACTGCACGGCAGTTACAGTAGGAGGAATCCATCTGTGCCAGCACCAGCAGCCGCTGGGCTTCTCCCTTTAAATCGACCGTTTTGCTGTACGGCATTCGGGTGTCGATGCTGCGCAGCTGCAAAGAGGAACCTGCACTGTCCTCGCCCAGATACAAAAGATGGACGGTACACAGCCCTTCCAGGGTCATCTGCCTGCCCTGCACCTGGGTCGAAGATACGCAGGCGTTCACTGTGCATTTTAGAACCTTGACAATATCGGGACAATAATCCGGCAGGATGACATCGTTTTCCAGCGGAACTTCCACGACCGAATCATACACCACCTCATTTGCGCAGACTGCCTGCCTGATTGCATTACATTCCATACCAATGACCTCTCTTTCCTTTTCCGGCAGCGGTCAGAGCCGGCTGTTTTGCCTGTGCTGCCGTCTGTCCGTGCAGATTTGTGTCTATCCAATGGTATGAACTTCCTTGCTGCAATATGCAGCAGTTGAAAGGATGGTGCAGATATGGTATACTGAAAGTTGCACCAACAACTGCATCAATCTGGAAGGAGAACCCTTTGCTTATGAAAAATCCAAAGAAACTGGTGGACTGCTCCATCGTCACCCTGACCGCTTTTTTGGGCGCGCCGATCCTCTTCTTCGGCTTCGACTCGGTCACCCTGATGTCGCTGACCCTCTTTGTCCTTTTCCCGCTGGTTTGCCTGATCTGCGGCATCCTGTGCGGAAGAGAAAACGGTCTGCACCTGCATTACCCGATTCTGGTCGCTCTTCTTTTTTTGCCCACCATTTTCCTGTTCTACGACAGCAGCGTGTGGCCGTTTTGGGTCACCTATATTATGATTGCCTTTATCGGGGTTGCCATCGGCTACTTCATCCAGCGTGGGAATTCCAATACCAACAGCAAGGGCAGACTGCGCTAAACTATCTATTCTGAAAAAAACAGGGAGGACGCATCGGATGCGTCCTCCCTGTTTTGCTACCGAAAAAGGCAAAGCTGTTCGTTTTGATACGGCTCTTTAGAAGCTGTGATGATCTGCTCCATCCGCCACAGGATGCCGTACTTTTTGCATTCCTCACAAAACACCTGCCACAGCTCTTTTTCATTCGGGCAGCGGTTGTCATACTGCTCACCCAACACCAGATATTTTTTCCGAACATCTGGTCTGCTTTTTTCCAGGCACTCCAAAAAATATTCCCGCTGCCGGTCCCGCAGGGTCACTCCAAAATAAGGGTAGATAAATTTTGCTCCTGCCTGCGCACACCGCTCGACCAGCAGACGAATGTCCTTCGGATTGTCCTCCAAAAAGGGAAGGACCGGCATCAGCAGCACGCCTGCAAAGATTCCCCGTGCGCGCAGACGTTCCAGCGTTTGCAGTCGCCGGGAGGAGGAGGGTGCGTGCGGCTCCAGCTGTTCTGCCAGACGGTCATGCGGTGTGGTAATGGTGAGCTTAACCAGCGCCGGCGCATACCCTTTGATTTGCTCCAGCAGGTCGATGTCCCGCTCCACCAGGCTGCTTTTGGTGGCAATGCTGACTCCAAAGGAGTAGCGAAGCAGCAAAGTCAGCATCCCGCGGGTTAGTCTTTGTTTTTCTTCCAGCGGATTGTATGGGTCGGACATTGAACCGGTTGCCACCATACCTCCTTTTCGGCAGGATGCCAGCTGTTTTTGCAGCAAATCCAGCGCATCCCGCTTTGCCCGCACCTGTGAAAAATGCTCCACCCCATAGCACTCGCTGCGGCTGTCGCAATAGATACACCCATGCGGGCACCCCTGGTAGAGGTTGACATTGTAATCGCTTCCAAACCAGCTGCTGTCCTTCTTGCGGTACAAAATCCTCTTTGCCGTCATCTGCTCCTGCACTTCTTCCATCCGTCTTTCCTTTTCCTTTCCTTCATCCATCGGGATTTATCCTTCCTTTTTCGTATAGAAACGTTCTATTTTCCCAAGCCCGTGCAAAATCTTCCTTTTTATGGTATAATAGCATTATACTACAAAACGAGCAAAAGATTATGACTGAAAGCTTTGGAGGGTAAAAAAATTATTATGGAGCAAAACCTCTTTTCCTCTTTGCCCGTCGATGCCGCTATCTTACAGGCGGTCGAGCAGATGGGCTTTCAACAGATGACCGAAGTGCAGAGCAAAGCAATCCCGCCGATGCTAACGGGACGAGACGTCATTGCAAAGGCACCCACCGGCACCGGCAAGACCTGTGCCTTTGGTATTCCTTTGATTCAGCGGGTGGACACCGATTCTTCCGACGTGCAGGCAATCATCCTAGCGCCTACCCGCGAGCTTGCCACCCAGATTTGTGACGACCTGCGCCAGCTGACCCAGTTTTTGCCGCAGCTGCGCACGGTGGTTGCCGCAGCTGCGCACGGTGGTGGTCTACGGCGGGCAGTCGATGGAAAAACAGAAGCAGCAGCTAAAAAAAGGCGCACAGATTCTGGTTGCCACACCCGGACGTCTGCTGGATTTGATGCAGCACCGTTCGGTCGTTTTAAGCAAGGTGAACATGGCGGTCCTCGACGAGGCGGACAAGATGCTGGACATGGGCTTTTACAAGGATGTCCGCAAGATTTTGGACAGCTTAAAAGGACTCAAGCAGATGTGTATGTTTTCTGCCACCATCTCCCGCGAGGTCATGGACATCGGCTGGCTGTACCAGCGCGACCCGGAGGAAATCACTGTGCTGCCGGTACAGGACAGCGAACCGAAGATCGACCAGTACAGCATCCGGTGCATCGGGCGTGAGAAAATTGAAATCATCCTGCGGCTGATGAAGCAATTTGAGGTGTCGCGCGCCATTGTTTTCTGCAACACCAAGTACACCACCGGCATGGTCGCCGAGCAGCTGCACGCCCAAGGGCTAAACACCGCCTGCCTGCACGGGGATATGCGCCAGTCGGAGCGAAACAAAATCATGGAGCAGTACAAAGCTGGTGAGATCGACATTCTGGTTGCCACCGATGTAGCTGCCCGCGGCATCGACGTCAGCGACATCCAGGTTGTTTTCAACTACGACATCCCGCAGGAAAACGACGCCTATCTGCACCGCATCGGCAGGACCGGTCGTGCCAAAAAGGAAGGCATCTCCTTTGTCCTGCACTCGAAAGACGAGCAGAAGCGGCTAGACAACATCATCCACTACACCCGCTCCCACATCATCGCGCTGGAGATGGACGGCTGGGGTGTCTTTGCACCGAAAAAATAGGCAACAATGAAGAGGAGGGCATTGAAATGGAACTTTTGACCACCGAACGTCTTGTTCTGCGCAATTTTACAGAGGAGGACTTGGAAAGCTTGCTGGATTACCGCAACGATGAACGTTGCTTTCGCTGGCAGCGCGGTCAATTCCGGCAGGCAGAGCCTTTGCTCAACCTCATCCACTCTTCCTCTGCGGACGATCTGAGCCACGACGGCAAAAAGCATCTTGCCATTGCACGCAAGGAGGATAACCTTTTAGTAGGTGACCTCTTCCTTTCTCTTGCAGCCCCAACCATCACCTTGGGCTACACCATCTCCTATCACTTTCATCGACAGGGGTTTGCCTTTGAACTGTTGTCTTCTTTGACAGAACGGCTCCATCAGCTCTACCCACAGAGGGAAATGGTCTGCTGTGTTGAGCAGGAAAACGCAGCCAGCATCGCTCTGCTGCAAAAGCTCGGGTTTGACAGCGAAGGCTACTCTGCCGCGATAGATTCGCTCATCTTTTCCCGCTACACCCAAAAAACCAACGCATAAAACAAGGTCGATTCCTTTCTGGAATCGACCTTGTTTGTTTACCGCTTATCAAAGCCTTTGATGAGCGGATATTTTTTTGTCAGCATCATCAAAAATCCGATTTCAGCAAAGCTGTCCTTCATCCAGTAAATCTCCGAGCCGTAATGCGAGCTGCTAAAGAGCAGCTTTCCTCCTGCGTACAGATTCAAGGTAAAATATTTTAAAACCCCGTCTGCTCCCACACAGTCACCGACCAGCGCAGACAGCGCCTGCCCGGTCAACTCTCCGGCAAAAACGATTTCTTTGGTGCTGCTCTCCTGCTTTTGACCGTACTGCTGTCCAAAGGCAATTCCCTCCTGCTCGTCCTCCCAGCAGCGCACCTCAAAGCGGTCGGCGTCCTGTGCTGCTCTGCTCACCAGCTCCTTCCACCAGTCGCAGCTTTCAAAAATTTCTTTTCCTTCTTCGTTGGTCCGGTGTTCCTCAAATTCTAAAATCAGCATTCTTGCTTTCTCCTTTCGTTCCATCTTCATTTTCCCGATTGACAGGATGGTTGTATTCCCAAAATCTCGCCAGCTCCTCTTCCACAAGACAAGCTGAAAAAACAAAATCAGTGCCATTCGTGAGATAACATCACTCTGGAAAGATCCTTCTCCCAACAAACCGGCGCTTGCATTTTCCATAATAAAAGCGACGTTGGCGCATCAGGAGCAACAGCGCAGCCAAGCGGATTCAGTTTATCTGTTCAATGGAAGTTACATTGCTCTAATTTATCCATTGATACGAGGAAATATATACGCTCCTATATAATTTTAAGATTGGTAAATCATCATAGATATAAAACATCAGAGGATATTTCAATAATTTATCTGGCAAGTCCTCATCAAAATCTAATATAAAACTCTCGGTTAAGCCATCGGGTGTAGTTTTGTTACGAATAGCTATAATCAATGCAGTTTCATCAATCACAACTTTTTCGCTTGTATCTGTAAAAGCTATTTCTAATTTTTTCATGTTATCACCGTAGCACAATTCCAATTTCTCATCATCATTCTACCATACTGCTATGAACAAATCATCTCATGTAAAACAATTTTTCTGCTCGATTATGGATGTTATGGCAACGCTGCACCCATCCTTTTAATTGGACTTGGATAAACAGGAAGGCTTCCCTGCGGGAAGCCTTCCTGTTGTTTTCATAAAACAGATATTGATACTTCTGATTGGATGCCTGTTTTGCATCCTCTCTGTCACATTAGGAACGAATCTGTGCGCCCAGCTCCTCGAGTGCCTTGAGGATTTTGCTCATCGCGCCGTTGACCTCCTCGTCGGTGAGGGTGCGGTCGGAGGCACGCATACTGATGTTGAAGGCAACGCTCTTCTTCCCTTGGGCAATCTGGCTTCCTTTGTAGACGTCGAACAGCTCGATCTTCTCTAGAATCTTTCCGGCAGCGGCTTTGATTGCCTTTTCCATTGTCATCACCGGCAGTGCATCGTCGCACAGCAGTGCAAGGTCGCGGGTGGAAGCCGGGAATTTTGGCATTGGAACGTAAGAACGCTGGGTATCCATCATGGCAAACAGCTTTCTGAGTTTGAGTTTGCCCACATAGACGCGGGTATTGATGCCATAGTTTGCGCAAACCAGCGGATGAACCTCCCCGATGATGCCAAATTCTTCCCCATCCTTGGAGAGAACTGCGCAGCGTCCCGGATGGAAGGTCGGGTCGTCGGACTTGGCATCCACATCATACTCGCGGATTGCCAGGGTGTCCAGCAGGTTTTCCACCACTCCTTTAAGGGTGAAGAAGTCCTTGTCGTCCCCATACATTCCCAGCACCAGGTTTGGCACCTCGTCCGGCAGCAGCTCTCCTTCGACCGGAATGTACTCATTGCCGATTTCGTACAGAGAAACCGCGCCGTTGCGGTTGTTGTAGTTTTTAGACAGAATATCCATCATCGACGGGATGGCGTTGGTGCGCATGATGCTGGTGTCCTCGCCGAGCGGATTGCGGATGACCACCGACTGGCGCTTCGGGTCATCCTTTGGCAGTCTAATTTTATCATACTGCTTCGGGCTGACAAACGAGTAGGTCATGATTTCATACATTCCCTGTGCCAGCATATTCTGGTTGACCACTCTTTCAAATTTCTGGTACTCGTTGTAGCCACCCTCCGGGCTTCCCTTTGCGATGGTGGTCGGGATGTTGTTATATCCGTAGAAGCGGGCAATCTCCTCTGCAATGTCTGCCTTGTGCTCTACATCCGAGCGGAAGGACGGAACGATGATTTCATCGCCCTCCATCTGGAATTGCAGGTCGGTCAGGATTTTAACCATCTGCTCCTTCGGGATGTCGGTGCCCAGGAAGCGGTTGGTCCAGTCTGCATCCAGGTGGATTCTGGTCGGCTGGTAGTTGGTGTTGTCCACGTCGATGACGCCGTCCACTACTTCGCCGGCTCCCAGCAGCTCGACCAGCTCGCAGGCACGCATCACTGCCGGCAGACAGTTCTGTGCATCCAAGCCTTTTTCAAAACGACCGGAGGATTCGGTTCTCATGCCCAGCTTTTTGGCGGTGATACGCACCGAGCTGCCCTTGAAGCAGGCGGACTCAAAGACAACAGTGTGGGTGTTTTCATTGATGCCGCTGTGCTCGCCGCCCATGACGCCCGCTACTGCGCTTGCCTTTTCGCTGTCGGCAATCACCAGCATATCCTCGCTGAGGGTTCTGTCCACTCCGTCGAGCGTCTGGATGGTTTCGCCGGAAACAGCATTGCGGACGATAATCTTGTGGTCTTTGACATACTCGATGTCAAAGGCGTGCATCGGCTGTCCGTACTCGAGCATGACATAGTTTGTGATGTCAACGATGTTGTCGATTGGACGAACTCCGCTGGCGCGCAGACGTTCTCTCATCCAACGTGGGGATGGACCGATTTTAACATTTTTCACGACCTTTGCGGTATAGCGTGGGCACAGCTGTGGGTTGCGCACCTCTACCGACAGATAGTCGTGGATGTCGCCGCCGCAGCCTTTGACTTGCGGAGTGTGCATCTTCAACTCTTTGCCGAAGGTAACAGCAGCTTCCCTTGCCAGACCCAGCACCGACAGGCAGTCCGGGCGGTTTGGGGTGATTTCAAATTCCACACAGGTGTCGTTGCAGCCGATGGCAGAAGCAATGTCCTGTCCTACCTGGCAGTCCTCCTGCAGCAGGAAGATGCCGTCCTCGGCAGCGTACGGAAAATCCCCTTTGGTCAGATTGAGCTCTGCAATCGAGCACATCATGCCGTTGGACATCACGCCTCTGAGCTTACCCTTTGTGATTTTGACTCCGTTTGGCAGCTGGGATTTGTGCAGAGCTGCCGGAACCATATCGCCTACATGGACATTGGAGGCTCCGGTGACAATCTGGACCGGCTCCTGCTGCCCAACATCCAGCTGGCAGATGACCAGGTGGTCAGAATCCGGGTGTGGCTCCACCGACAGAATCTTTCCTACCACTACATTTTTTACATCTTCAAATTCGGTGGTCCAGCCCTCCACCTTGGAGCCGGACATACTCATCGCTTCGGAAAAATCCCGCATGGAGATGTCTCCAATATCTACATAATCTTTCAGCCATCTGATCGAAAGATCCATGATTTACCCTTCCTTTCTTGCTTTACCCGCAGACTGCCGCAGGCAAAAGCTCCCTTATCTTGCAGTATGAATGATTTTTAAAAGAAACGCTTTTCCAGCCGTTTGATTAGAACTGGTTGAGGAAGCGGATGTCGTTATCATAGAACAGGCGCAGGTCGTCGATGTTGTAGCGCATCATAACCATACGCTCCAGACCCATACCGAACGCAAAGCCGCTGTATTCCTCCGGGTCGATGCCGCAGTTGGTCAGCACCTTTGGATGTACCATTCCGCAGCCGAGGATTTCGATCCAACCCTCGCCCTTGCACAGGCTGCATCCTTCGCCGTGGCAGTGGAAGCACTGAACGTCCAGCTCGGCAGAAGGCTCAGTGAATGGGAAGTGGTGCGGTCTGAAACGAACAACGGTATCCTCGCCGTACAGTTTTTTAACAAACACCTCCAGGGTACCCTTCAGGTCTGCCATAGTGATGTTTTTATCTACCACCAGACCCTCTACCTGATGGAACAGAGGGGAGTGGGTCGCATCCACCTCGTCTGCACGGTACACACGACCCGGAGCCAGGATGCGGATTGGCGGCTTCTGGTTTTCCATAACGCGGATCTGGATTGGGGAGGTCTGTGTTCTCAAAACAACGTTGTCGTTGATGTAGAAGGTGTCCTGTGTGTCGCGCGCCGGATGGTCCTTTGGAATATTGAGCGCTTCAAAGTTATAGTAGTCCAGCTCGACCTCGGGACCCTGTGCAATCTCAAAGCCCATGCCGATGACGATTTCTTTGAGCTCGTCGAGCACCACCGTCAGCGGATGTCTTTTGCCGATGACATTCTTTTTGCCCGGCAGGGTAACGTCCAGCGTTTCGGTAGCCAGACGCAGGTCGAGCATCTTATTTTCCAGCTCCGATTTGGTCTGCTCCAGTTTTTCCTCGATGTCGCCTCTGACCTGGTTTGCCAGCTGACCGATGACCGGTCTTTCCTCCGCAGACAGCTTGCCCATCTGCTTTAAGATGGCAGTCAACTCACCTTTTTTTCCAAGATATTTTACTCGAACAGCGTCCAGAGCCTTCAGGTCCTGAGACTGTGCAAGTTCTTCAAACGCTTTTTTTGCGATTGCTTCCAACTGCTCCTTCATTCTCTGTCATTCCTTTCATCAATACAGTTTTTGCGCATAAAAAAGGCTTTCCGCCCCTCGACGCCTTCGTGACGTCTGGGACGAAAAGCCAGGTAACTTTCCGCGGTACCACCCATCTTCCGGTCCAACCGGACCGGCAGCTTCATTGTGCAGATAACGGTGCCCTCCGTTCCTTTCTACTGCTGTTTCAAAAGGACCGCTCCCAGGTGAAGGTTCACACCCTTGTCTGTCTGCGCCGCTTTCAGCCTGTGACGGACGCTCTCTGTCGGACAGCTTGCTTTCAAGATGCTACTGGACCTGTTCCTTGCGTTTTTATGCAATTTATTCTGGATGTTTTTTAGGATAACACAACTTGTGGTCGGTTTCAAGTGGTAAATGGGTGCTTCTTTTGTTTTTTCACAAATTTCTGCGATTTTCCACAAAATTTCCCCACACCCTGCCCGCGCACATTGCCGCAAAGGGCAGGTTTATGGTACAATCAAAAGGATTACCGAAAGGAGAACAAAAATGAACCATCCAAACCAACTGCTTGTGAAAAGTTATTCCGACATCGCCTTAAACAAGGAGGGCACCATCCTCTCCTCCCGCGAAAGCACCGCTGTCAGCCAGAGCATCGGCTACACCCCGGAGGAAATCGCCCTTGCTCCCGAAGAATCCAACCTCGGATTGGGGTGCGGGAACCCCTTCCGCATCGTTTCGGTACAGCCGGGCGAGGTGGTCGTAGACCTTGGCAGCGGAGCCGGCTTCGACTGCTTTCTGGCATCCCATCTGACCGGCAGGCGCGGAAAGGTCATCGGTGTCGATATGACCTACGAAATGCTTTCCCTCTCCCGCCGCCTTGCCAAAGAAAACCGCTTTCGCAATGTGGAATTTCGTCTGGGAGAAATCGAAAATCTGCCCATTGCCGACAACACCGCCGATGTGGTCATCTCCAACTGCGTCATCAATCTTTCCTCCAACAAACCCCGCGTCTACCGTGAAATCTTCCGGGTACTCAAGCCGGGAGGACGCATCGGTATCTCCGATATTGTCATCATGAAGGAGTTGCCGCAGGAAATCCTTGCCGACGAAAAGATGCACGCCTGCTGAGTGTCGGGAGCTTCTTCGGTCGAAGAACTGGAAAAGATGATTTCCCGCTGCGGATTTTCTGAAATTCAAATCGTGACCCAACCGGTCTCCCCCGAATATGAGCGCAAATGGGGAGGCGAATTGACGGTGGGAGAGTATATTCTGTCTGCCAAAATCACAGCTGTCAAACCCCTGTAAAATCATCTGTAAAAATCTGCCCGGTTTTCTTTCTTATTCTGTCAAAATACGCTTGTGCGCCCGGTGCAAACTTGCTATAATTTGAATGAGAACAATTCGTGCTGCCAAGCATGATTTCAGTATAGAAAGGATATGACTGTATGAGGATCGTAACCTCCAAACAGATGAAACAGATCGAGCAAAATTCGATCCAATATCAGATGAGCTACCTGCGCCTGATGGAAAACGCCGGCTGTGCGGCTGCCAATTTCATCCTTCAGACGCTGCACGATGTCAGTGATTTGAACTGCATCGTTTTCTGCGGAAAAGGAAACAACGGCGGGGACGGCTTTGTCGTCGCCAGAAAGCTTGCCGAGCAGGGAGCTGCCGTCACCATCGTGCTGACCGAAGGCGAACCAAAAACCGATGATGCCGCCCGTATGCTGCACCTTGCCCGCTCGATGGAGCTGCCTGTTTTTTCCTTTGAGGAGCAGCCCGAGGCGGTCAACGAAGCGCTCGAGCAGGTGGATGTGATTGTCGATGCCATCTACGGCAGCGGATTCCACGGCGAGATGGATGTGCGCCGCCGCCAGATCACCGAAAAAATCAATTCTGCTATCGCCGCTGTATTCTCGCTGGATGTTCCCAGCGGCATCAACTGTGACACCGGTGAAGCGGCGCAGGATGCAGTCAACGCCGATTTCACCATCGCATTCGACAGCTACAAAACCGCTCACCTGCTTCCTAAATATCTTCCGCAGCTCGGTCAGGTCACCTTGGGCTCCATCGGAATCGACCCGCTGGCATATGAAAAGATTCCGTTTGACCACTTTGTTGCCGACGAGGAGTATGTCTACTCCCGCATCCCGCAGCGTCAGCCGGACGCGCACAAGACCTCGACCGGCAAGCTGCTCAACATCTCCGGCGGCATCGGCTGCACGGG
>FR880189.1 GCA_000435195.1 Clostridium sp. CAG:169
TCTGGGAGAGCCAAGCGGATAACAACGGTTGAATTATTCATAGATAATAATTGCATCGTTCATAAATAAAGAGTATTCTTTGTGTAATTGGAGGAAAATTTTTATGAAAAAGCAGATGATGGGCATCGCTTTCCTTCTTTTTGGCATCCTGCTCTGTTGTGCTGAAGAAGGCTTAAATCAAATCATCCGACGCAGCTTTTCTGACTTTCCCTTCTCTCTTGTCGGGTTGCTGATTGGCTGCATCGGTCTGTTCTTTGCCGTCAAAGGCGCACAGGAGCGCTAACCTTCGGAATAAAAGAGATTGTGGGTTTTCTTTGCCTCCATAGATTTTTACGGAAAATCTGCAGCGGAAAGGTGTCCGATGATTTGAAAACCTTCTGGGTGAACAACAAAGAAAAAATATTAACCCTTCTCATTTGTGGAGCTGTTTTCACCGGCGCGCTCTCATTCATCGCTCTCATCAGTGGTGCTGTTATGAAATTATTGGGCTTCCAATACGAATCGGTGGGCAGCGTTATCTTATTTTTTATCATCGCCACCATCCTTTCCTTCCCCTGCAACCTTATTTCCACCGCACTGCCAAAGGCTTTATACACACTGAAAAAAATCAGCCGGCAAACGGCACAGATGCTCTATCTGATTTTGGATACAGTATCCACCGGCTTGGGATTAAAATTTGTGGACGATTGTATGTCCTCTGTTTCGGCTACAACGCTCTCCATTGTGATAATCTCCTTTTTGCTGGCAGTTTTGGGGAAAGATGATTTTAAAAAGCCGACAAACGAAAACTAAATACAGTTTTACGTATGAGAAAAGAATTTGAAATCGCCGGCTGAAGCTTTGGCGGCGGTATCCGGGAACGCCTGCTCAATCACAGCCACATTCCTCTGTTACCACAGGAGTGAGCAGGTCTATCAAGAAGAAAAAGGTGAGAAGTATGCGATGTATATGTGCATCCATGGGATTTATAAACGAAAATATCACACACAATAAGAATACCATTATCAGGACTATTCAGAAATATTCCTGTGTTGCTGATATTATTATCTTTGGAGAGGCTTTTCTACAAGGATTTTACGGTCCAACCTTCGATGTTGAACACGATAAACAGTTAGCAATCACACAGGATAGTAATATCATTGATGAAATTTGTTGTGTAGCAAAAGAATATGCAACAGCAGTCTCCTTTGGATTTATCGAAAAAGAAAACGGATTTTTTTACAGCTCTCAAATCACAGTTGATGCAAACGGAAAGGTTATTGATCTCTTCCGTCGAGTTTCCCCCGGTTGGAAAGAACTATTTGCTGATAACCATTACCGTGAAGGAAGCGGGTTTCATACATTTTTCTTTCAAGGGAAAAAAATCTCCATTGGATTATGTGGGGATTTATGGTTCGATGAAAACATTCTTGAGGTAAAACATCTATCCCCGGACATCGTATTCTGGCCTGTGTATACTGATTTTAATTGCAATGACTGGAACGAACGTATAAAGTATGAGTATGCTGAGCAAGCCAAAAAATTCTGTGAAAAAGTGTTATATGTAAACTCACTTTGCAAAGATAAGGACGAAGAAAATATTGCAAAGGGCGGTTCTGCATTATTTATCAACGGGCATATTATAAAAGAAATTGCTGCCGGAAAAGAGGACGTACTTTTGGTTGAAATTTAAATTTCAGCTCTTAGGAGGAAACAAAGATGATCCGAGATTGTATGTACATTGAACTGAAAACAGGATATTCCGATGATGGTCCAGCATGGATTGGATATGTCAAAACCTCCAAAACCAGAAAAACCATCTACTTTAACGACCACGCTTTTCAAAAAAGCATCGGCAGTTATTCCAACTACATCGACATCGAAAACGGCGATGAATACTGGATTTCCGGTTTAAAAAAGGGTGAAAGCAATCGCCACTGGGCAGGTCATGGAAAAATCAAAATCGACCGACGGGCAGTTGCGGAATACCTTGCGTTGATTGGAGAAAAGGAGCTGCCGCAAAATTTATTTGAGGTGGTCGAAATCGAAGACCGCTTCCCGGTCGAGCGAATCCATCGTCTGCTGAATGAATGCGGAGAGGATGGCAGTCCCTCAGAAGAGGATGAAACAAATTAGGACTATCCTTCTGCCGTTTAACAACCACAATCATCTGCAAATACAAAAACGACC
>FR880190.1:0-16668 GCA_000435195.1 Clostridium sp. CAG:169
CCAAACGGTGGGTCGAGCCGCTTTGCTGTGTTGCATAAAAGGCGAGGTCAGCGGAGTGGATCCTCCTCTTCCTCCTTGTCTGCCTGTTCGTCCAGCTGTTTGACTCGGCGCAGATACAGCTTCCCGATGACGGCAAAGAAAACGCTGAGCAGCACGAGCATAGAAAGAAAGCTTATTACAAAGGTGAGAACGGAGCTGAGCGGGTCATGGTAGCGCAGCTGGTTGGTCACTCCCAAGAAGATACCCATTGCCAGACTGACCAGCAGGCTGATGACCCGGTTGGTTTTGGCGCTGAAGGGTTTGGAACGGTCCCAGATTCCGTTTTTGATGTAGGACAGCAGAAGGTAGCCGGAGGAAATCAGCAGGACTGCTGCTTCTCCCAGGGTGTTTTGTCCGTCTTTCCAAAAGATTTGCTGTATCAGGATGACAATCAGCAGTCCGGTCAGGGCAATGTGTAAGGTTTTGTGTTCGATTTCCAAAAGGGTCTTTTGCTGCATTTCGTCCAAAATCACTTTATTCTTCATTCTCTTTCTCCTCCCAAAACAGATCGTCCAATCGGCAATCGAGTGCCCAGCAGATTTTTAGGCACAGCTTGATGGTGGGATTGTATTCCCCTTTTTCGATGGCATTGATGGTTTGTCTGGAAACACCGATTTGCTCCGCCAGCTCCTTTTGCGTCATATCTTTTCTGGCGCGGGCAATCTTCAGATTGATGTTTTTGCTCATCCGCTCGCCTCCCTGTACTTTGAATTATAAAACAAAAGCGACAATAAGTCAAGTATATATTACTTTTAATCTATTATATTTTATTTTTATCACATCAAGTGCCTCGATGCTGACAACCCACCAGGCGTATTTTAGCAAAAAAACTCCGACCGGCAAAAACACCGGTCGGAGAGAAAGTACAGAGATGTATTTTATTTTACTGCGCGGGTCGCTATAAAACTCGGGACACCAAATTCGTGCAGCCTGCCTTCACCGTTGGTATCCTCATACAGGTCGGTGAGGAGGAATCCGGCTTTTAGCTGACCACCGAGCTGTTCCTCCAGCGTGTGAGAAAACTGGATTCCCCAGTCATTTTTCATCGACACCTCGTACAGCTGTGGGTCCTGGAGCGGGTTAAAAGGCAGAGGATAGGTCAGGCAGCGCTCCTCTTCATCAAACAGGTAGTTGATGCCGGTGTCCAGCCCGCACAGCAGGATGCCGCCTTTTTTCAAAATGCGGTAGCACTCCAGAAAGATTGGCTCCACCTTTTCCACATAGCAGTTGGATACCGGATGAAAGATAAGGTCGAAGCTTTCGTCTGCAAAGGGAAGCGGCTGGGTCATATCCCCCTGGATGATGTGAATAGAGTAGCCTTCCCGCCGGGCGACCATCCGGTCGCTTTCACACTGGCGGCTGGAGTAGTCCAGCAGGGTACACTGTGCGCCCAGAGCGGAAAAGATGGGCAGCTGCTGTCCGCCGCCGCTGGCAAGTCCCAGCAGCTGTTTGCCCTGCAAATCTCCGAACCATTCCTTTGGGACTGTTTTGGTCGGGGTGAGGTAGACACCCCAGTTTCCGGCAAGGGCATCCAGATACTGCTGGTGGGAGATGGGCTGTCCCCACTGCCAGCCGGATTCGCACCAGGAGTCGATGATTTGAGAATTGAGCGTTTGGTAATCTTTCATTTTTTTTCCTCCTTGTAGACTTGGAATGATTCTGCGCCGTGCAGGATGATGTCGGGCAGCTGGCGCAGGGAGGAGATGGTAAAGCGAATGGGCAGTCCCTCTGGTGGCTGCTTGTCGTGCAGATTGAGCCAGCAGGCATCCACGCCGGCACGTCTGGCGCCTTCGATGTCCGACGAGAGGGAGTCGCCGACCATCAGCGCCCGCTGCCGGTCAAAGTCGGGGATGCGTGCAAAGACATAGTCAAAATATTCCTTCAGCGGTTTTTGATAGCCGCTTTCCTCCGATACAAAGATGCCGGAAAAGTAAGGCATCAGACCGCTGGCATCCAGACGGCGGCGCTGGGTAGCGGCGACACCGTTGGTCAGGATATACAGCCGGCAGCCGGCTTGATAGAGCTGCTGGCAGCACTCCTGCGCATACGGCATCGTCTTGCTGCCGTAGCCGAGGTTAAACAGGTATTCCCGGTTAAAGTTCTCGCTGTCGATGCCGGTGATGCCAAGAGTATCGAACAGCTGTGCAAAGCGGGTGGACAGCAGCTGCTTGCGGGTGATGAGCTGTTGTTCAAACTGTTTCCACAGTCCGCTGTTGATTTGCTGGTAAAGCTGGTCGATGGACGGGGTAAGGGTGAGATGATGGTCCTCAAAGGTGCGAACCAGCGCCTGATGTTCGGCATCGGGAAAGTCCATCAGCGTTTCGTCTGCATCCAAAAGGATGATGTCATATTTCATGTCGATTCCTTTCTGTATCGTTTTTATGATGATTCAGATGCTTTGCCTAAAAGTAGCAGAAGTTTTATTGATTTTAAATAGAAAAGCAGTAGATAAATTTACAAAATGATGCAGATTTAATATAATGTGACCGACCTTGCGCTGTCAAGGCAGAAAAACACCCTTTTATTATTGGGATGGATTTAAGAATGGCGGACGATTCATGCGCCAAAATATCCGTTCAAGAGATTGGAACAGGTTTACCTTTTGTTTGTATATACCTTGTATCCTGCCAAGCAAGCCAAAGCCATCACCATCGGAATGACGGCATAACCGGCGTTGGCTGCCCCGTTGGAAGCAAGAACAAAGACAGCACCGGCAAAGGTCAGTATAATCAATAAGATTGAAAGAAGCAGCAGAAGTCTTTTCATCCGCGCGCACACACCTTCGTCAATTTGCATGGTTAATTATATTTTGCGCAACACAGCTTCATCCAATGGAGAGGAGCATCCGTTCAAATGTCAAGGAAGAATCTTAGAAAAACAGTTGACGGAGCTGTTTTTTGCAAACTCCGTACAGCTGAACGGTACAGAAGCAGGCAATAAAAAAGAAGATAAACACCAGCAGGAAACTGATGACATCTTCAAAGAAAAAGGAAAAGGTATAGGGAAACCGAAGATTTGCCAGCAACAAAATACCGGCTGCGGTAATGGCAGCGGCAAGACGTAGAGAGCGGAACAGGTTTTCTTTTGTAGTATACATCCAGATTGACCCCTTTCCTGTGAAAATCACTTGTTTTAAGTCCATCATACACAGGAAAGGGGGAAAAATCAATCGATTTTTTGTCTAAAGATACGAAGATGAAATCATACAAAAGCACATAAAATATTCCATGAGTGTCCGAAAAACTGGTTTAAATCGCTAAATCATGCGGCTGCTGACAGAGGGAAAGGAGGACTGCGCTCTCCCTTTGCAGGACACCGTTTTCGTAGCCGCCCAGCAGCAGGTGTACCTGTGCCGATGCAAATTCCGACGGCAGACTTAGCTCTCTGGGGTGGTAGGCTCGGTTGATGGCAACCAGCAGCTTCTGTTCATCCTGCGAGCGGATATAGGCGCACAGGTCGTGGTCGACCGCCAGCGGCATGAAGGTAGCTTCGGTCAAAAAGGGCATCGACAGCCGCAGCTGACCCAGCTGACAGAACCAGTCCACCAGCTCATGGTTTTCAAATCCCCATGGGTAGCAGCAGCGGTTGAACGGGTCGGCATATCCGCTCAGTCCAGCCTCGTCTCCGTAGTACAGGCAGGGCACACCGGGCAGGAAATATTGCAGGGTGCTGGCAAGTTTGAGCAGCACCTGCCCGTGCCGGTAGGCGTCCATCGGCAGATAGTGGTGTTCTGCCTGCCAGGGACGCTGCTTTCCTTCCATCGACTCCCCTGCCAGCACCGTGATGGCGCGCGGAGTGTCGTGGGTGGACAGCGAGTTCATCATCGAGCTCATGGCAGGCGGTGGGTAATTTTCCACGATGGAGACCACATCATTTAAAAATTCGTCCGGGTCTCCGCTGAGGATATAATCCAGCACGCTGCTGCGGAACGGATAGTTCATCACCCCATCCATCTGATTGCCCAGCAGGTAGCGGCGGCGGTTGCCATAGCTGATTTTGTTGGAAGCGTCCTCCCACACCTCTCCGATGACGATTTTGTCCTCACCGAAGGATTTTACCGTCTGATACACCCGGTCGAGAAAGGCATCGGGAAGCTCGTCGGCAACATCCAGCCGAAAGCCGGAGGCGCCCAGCCGCAGCCATTTGGCAAGGACGCCGGTCTTGGGGTCGCAGATAAAATCCATGTACTGCGGATTGTTTTCCCGCACATTGGGAAGGGTGAGAAACCCCCACCAGCTTTCATAGCTGTCGGGGTAGCGGTGAAAGGTGTACCACTCGCGGTAGGGACTGTTTGGGTCGCGGTAGGCTCCGCTGTGCTGCCCATAACGACCATTGCGATTAAAGTAGACGCTGTCGCTGCCGGTGTGGCTGAACACGCCGTCAAGGATGACCGAGATGCCGTACTGTTTTGCCTTGGCACACAGTTGGGCAAAGTCCTCCTCGGTGCCCAGCAGCGGGTCGATGTGCAGGTAATCGGCGGTGTTGTAGCGATGGTTGGAGTGCGCTTCAAAGATGGGGTTAAGGTACAGGCAGGTGACACCCAGCTGCGCAAGATAATCCAGATGCTGGGTGATGCCCGCAAGGTCTCCGCCAAAGTAATCGGAGTTGGTCACCTCGCCCTTTTCGTTGGGCAGATAGACCGGCAAGTTTCCCCAATCGGTGCGCAGGGTGCGGTCAGCAGGGACATTTTGCTTGGGAGAACCGGAATTGCAAAAGCGGTCGGGAAAAATCTGGTAGATGATCCCATTGCCCAGTGCGGCAGGACGCTTTTGGGAAGGGTCGTAGACGGTCAGCTGCCAATAGCGGTCGGAGTGCAGGTTAAGCTCCCCGCGCATCGACTCGTTGGCGTGGATGATGTGCAGGGTGCCGTCGGCTTCGGTGACCTGAAAATAGTAAAAGTGCAGTTTTGGATGTCGTGGAGTATAAGTGAGGGTGTAGCGGTTAAAGCGCAGGTTGCTTTCACACAGCTCCATCGGGAAGAATCGGTCATTTTCCCCGTCGCTGCACAGGACAAATTCTACCTTGCAGGGCAGCAGGTCCTTGGGCAGACAGATGGAAAAACGGACGCTGGTGCCGGCAGCCACAGCGCCGAAGGGTTCTTTAAAGATGGGAAGCCGGCTGTCATAGATACAAAAATCCATAGCATGATTCCTTTCCGTCAGGATGATGTTTGATAAAAGCTCCGGCGGGAACGGTCAGGTTTCCGCCGGAGCTGCAAAGACCGTATTAATCTAAATTCCAGATATTGTGCGCATATTCCTGGATGGCGCGGTCCGCGCAGAAGTAGCCGGACTGAGCGATGTTGTTCAGCGACATCTTCTGCCACTTCATCGGGTCATGCTGGTAGGTGGACAGCAGTCTCTTCTTGGTCTGGTCATACGACTCAAAGTCGCGCAGCACCATGTACGGGTCGTTGGTCTTCAGGGAGGTGGCAATCTGGTCAAAGCGGTCACCTGCGATGTCCTTGCCAATCATGTCGATTGCCTGCTTGAGCACAGGGTCGCTCAGATACAGCTCGCTGGGGTAGTAGCCGGATTTTTTCAGCTGCTGGACCTCAGGGGTGCGCATACCAAAGACAAAGATGTTGTCCTCGCCGACCGACTGACCGATTTCGACGTTGGCTCCGTCCCAGGTTCCCAGGGTGACGGCTCCGTTGAGCATCAGCTTCATGTTGCCGGTGCCCGAAGCCTCGGTGCCCGCAAGGGAAATCTGCTCGGAGACCTCGCTGGCAGGCATCAGCAGTTCAGACAGGGTGACGCGGTAGTCTTCCAGATAGACCACCTTGAGGATGTCACGGGTCTGCGGGTCGTTTTCAATCATCTTGCCTAAGCTGCAAATAAACTTGATAATCTGCTTTGCCATATAGTAGCCGGGAGCTGCCTTGGCACCGAAGATGAAGGTGGTCGGCTGGATGTCGGCGTGCGGATTGGACTTGATTTCGTTGTACAGCGACAGGATGTGCAGCGCATTCAGATGCTGACGTTTATACTCGTGCAGACGTTTGACCTGTACGTCAAACAGGGAGTTCGGGTCGACGACCTGACCAGTGTGTTCCTGGATGTACTCGGCAAAGCTGCGCTTGTTTTCCAGCTTGATCTTTGCCAGCTGCTCCAGCACCTGCTTGTCATTCTGGTAGGGGAGCAGCTTTTTTAACTGGGTCATATCGTGCATAAAGCCGTCGCCAATCAGCTCGCGGATGTAGTTGTTCAGCTGCGGATTGGACTGATACAGCCATCTTCTGGAGGCGATACCGTTGGTGACGTTTTTAAATTTGTTTGGCCAAATCTTGTAGAAATCATGGAACAGCGATTCGCGCAGGATGTTGCTGTGCAGGTTGGATACGCCGTTGACGCTGTGGGAAGCGACCACTGCCAGGTTTGCCATGTGCAGCGAATGACCGTTGATGATTGCCATGCGGGAAACGGTGTAGCCGTCCAGATGGAACTGCTCGGTCAGCTGGCGACAGAAGCGGTTGTTGATTTCTACGATAATCTGATAGATGCGCGGCAGCAGGGTGCGGAACATATCCTCGTTCCAACTTTCCAGCGCCTCGGGCATGACGGTGTGGTTGGTGTAGGCAAAGGTGTCGCTGACAATCTTCCACGCCTGGTCCCACGGATAACCGCACTCATCCAGCAGGATGCGCATCAGCTCAGGAATGGCAAGGGCAGGGTGGGTGTCGTTGATGTGGATGGCGTTCTTTTCTGCAAAGTTTTCCAGTGTGCCGTACAGCTCCATGTGGCGGCGCACGATGTCCGAGATGGAGGCAGCCACCAGGAAGTACTGCTGACGCAGACGCAGGTTTTTGCCTGCCGGATGGTTGTCGTTGGGGTAAAGGATTTTGCTGATTGCCTCAGCGGTGGAATCCTGACCGAAGGCTTTGATGTAGTCGCCGCGGTTGAAGGCATCCATGTCGATGGCAGAGCTTTGTGCGCTCCATACACGCAGGACGCTGACACCCTTGCCGTCATAGCCGGAGATCATAATATCATAAGGAACTGCCTTAACAGTGGTATAGTCCTTGTGCAGGACGTGGTGATACCCATAGTCCCAAAATTCTTCGATGTGTCCGCCAAAGTTGACATCGACTGCGTGCTCCGGGATGCGCTCCAGCCAGACTTCGCCGCCGGGCAGCCACTCGTCCGGCAGCTCGGTCTGCCAGCCGTCGATAATCTTCTGTTTGAAGATACCAAATTCATACAGAATCGAATAACCCATGGCAGGGTAGCCGCAGGTTGCCAGCGCATCCATAAAGCAGGCAGCCAGTCTGCCCAGACCGCCGTTGCCCAGACCGGCATCCGGCTCCAGTTCGAACAGGTTTTCCATCCGAACCCCCATCTCTTTGAGCGCCTGAGAAAATTCACCGGCAAGATTGAGGTTGTAGATGCCGTTTTTCAGCGACCGTCCCAGTAAAAATTCCATGCACATATAGTAGGTCTGCTTGCGTCCCTTGGCTTTTGCATCCGCCATAAAGTAGCGGCGCTTTTCTTTGAGGATGCTGCGCACCACCATGGCACAGGCTTTATAGTAGATTTCGTCCGATGCGGTGTCGGGAGTAAAGCCCAATGCCTTGATTTGAGAAACCAGCATGGATTGAATCTGCTGGGTTGTCAGTTTTTTATCCGCAGAAACGATGGAGGCTTGGATTTCTTTTAAAGCAAGATTGTTTTCACTAAGCATATAAACCGCCATTTCTCCGCACCGTTTGGTAGTCAGTCAGTAAAAAGCAGCAATCGCTCCGGTGCGGAAGGAGGATTGCGCTGAATGCTTTTGAGGAAAAGAGAGGCTGTACACGACAGCACTACACGATAAATTATAGTATATTGAACGTTTGAAAACAAGAGTTATTGCAAGCAGAAGACAGGATTTCTGGCAGGATGGACACAATTAGATGGGGATAACAGTAAAGTTTCCGAATTTTTAAAATGGAATTTACCTGCTTCTAATCTAAAAGCAGTCGGGAAAGCGAGCGTTTTGTCCGTCAAAAACTGTCTTTGCCCTTTACTTTCCACCTTCCAATCATATATAATAAAACAAAGAGAAAAATCCCGACCCGCCCGGCGGGCAAAATCATGGGAGTATAGAAAGGATGGTCTGCATGGCTGCACAAAATAAAGTCAGGGTGGAGATCTGCGGTTCAAGATATGTAGTATCCTCCAACGAGCCGGTGGAGTATGTCAAAAGGCTGGCAAACGCCATCGAAAGTAAGGTAAAACATTTTATGGATTCCAGTCCAAACGTCACGCTCAACGATGCCTATTTCCTGGCGCTGCTCAACTATGCGGACCTGTATGAAAAAAGCGAGCAGAATGCCGACCACATTCGCAGCCAGTTGACCGAGTACCTGGAGGACTCCACCAGAGCCAAGCTGGAGATTGACGAGTACAAACGCGAAAATGAAAAACTGAGAAAGGAAATCGACATTCTGCGCCAGAATATCGGCAGAGAGCCGTGAAGGACTCCGCTGACACAAGCAGAATTCTCCACGATGGACAAGCTGCTGTTCCAGCCGGAGGAAGAGGTCAGCAACGATTATGGCGAAGATGAATATGAATATGACGGGCAGATGTGATACAGTAGAGCAACTGCCCAAGAAGGGACGAAAACAGATGGAATACCGGTTTCGCCGCGCACAGAATGCGGATGTGGACCAGATGATGGAGATTATTCGAGACAGAATCAAATGGATGGACAAGCAGGGACTGCACCAGTGGAACAAAACGGATTATATGCAGCAATACCCACGGGAATATTTCCTGGAGGGGATTGAAAAGGGTTTGTTTTATGTTGCACTGGACGAGCAGGACCAGGTGGCAGGGTTGATGGCGCTGCTGACCGAGGACCCGCGCTGGGCAGAGGATGAACCAAAGGACTGCTACTATGTGCATCATCTGGCAGCAAGGTCGGACGCCAAGGGCGCCGGCAGAGCGCTGCTGGAATTTTGCCGCCAGCTTTCGGTGCAGGAGGGCAAGCAGAGTATCCGCCTGGATTGCCAGCTGGGCAACGACCGCCTGAACGCTTTTTATGAGAGTCTGGGGTATCTGTACACCGGACCGATGGTCGAGGGAAGCTACGAGGGCATCAAACGGGAAAAAACACTCAAATAGGTTGAAGAAAACAGGGAGGGAGATACCTCCCTGTTTTCGGCTGGAGCAAACGGTTGCAAGGACAAAGGAGAAGACGATGAAGAAGATAGAGCTGCTGGCGCCGGCGGGCAATCTGGAAAGCCTGCTGGCAGCGGTACACAGCGGAGCGGATGCAGTCTATTTTGGCTATGGGGAGCTAAACGCCCGCCGCAACGCAAAAAATTTTGATGAGGACTCGCTGCGGGAGGCTTCCCGCATCTGTAAAGAGCGCGGAGTCAAGATGCACATGACGGTCAACACGATGGTGTACGACCGGGAGTATGAGCAGGTGATGCGCACTCTGGAGATTGCCTGCCGCTACGGCATCGACGCGCTGATTGTGCAGGATTTGGGAGTGGCTGCGCTGGTGCGCAAGGCAGCGCCCGAGATGCCGATGCATGCTTCCACCCAGCTGACGGTCCACAATCTGTCAGGCGCACTGGAGGCAAAGCAGCTGGGATTTTCCCGCGTGGTGCTTGCCCGCGAGATGAGCCGGTCGGAGATTGCTGCGATTGCCTCGCAGGCGCAGATTGAAACCGAAGTGTTTGTACACGGTGCGCTGTGTATGTGTGTGTCCGGTCAGTGTTATATGAGCTCGGTGATTGGGGAGCGCAGCGGCAACCGCGGACTGTGCGCACAGCCCTGCCGCCTACCGTTTTCCAGCGGTCGCAAGGGCGACAGCGGCTATGCCCTTTCGCTCAAGGACCTCAGCCTTGCCCATCGGGTGCAGGAGCTGGTGCAGCTGGGGGTAGATTCCTTTAAAATCGAGGGCAGGATGAAGCGCCCGGAATATGTTGCGGCGGCAGTCAGCCAGTTTAAGCAGGCGCTGGAAGGGCAGCAGGCAGATATGGATTTGATGGCGGCAGTCTTTTCCCGCAGCGGCTTTACCCAGGGGTATTTTGACGGCAAGCTGGGACAGGAAATGTTCGGCACCCGACAGAAGGAGGATGTGCTGGCAGGACAAAAGGTGCTCAAAAGCTTAAACGACCTGGCTTCCAAAGATGTGCCGCGGGTCGGGGTGGACTTTGTTTTTTCGATGTGCAAAGACCAGCCGGTCACCCTGTGTGTGCAGGATCAAGAGGGACATCAGGTGCAGGTGAGCGGTCCGCTGCCGCAGGAGGCACTCAAAGCGCCCACCACCGAGGAGCTGGTCCACCGCAGTCTGGAAAAGATGGGCGGGACCTTTTATATGCTGGATGGACTGCGCTGTCAGCTGGATGATGGGCTGATTTGCCCGGCTTCCCAGCTGAATGCCCTGCGGCGGCAGGCTTTGGAGCAGCTGACCGAGCAGCGCGGAGAGATCGTTGCAAAACCATTTTATAGATTAGAGCCGCAAAAGGTGCAGAAGCATCAGCCAAAACGCCAGCCGGACGGCAGCCTGCCGCTGCGGGCGTATCTGCGCCAGCTGTCCCAGCTGACCGAGGAGCTGGTCGAAAGCTGCGAACTGCTGATTCTTCCGCTGGCAGAGCTGCTGCGGGGAGCGAACCGCCTGGACAAAAAGGTGCTTGAGAAAATCGCGGTGTCCCTGCCGCGGGTGGTATTTGGTGACGACCTTTTGCAGCTTGTGCCAAAGCTGGAGGAATGTCTGCGGCTGGGTGTGCGCCATCTGTCCACCGGCAATCTGGGCGGTGTGCGTCTGGGAAGAGAGCTGGGATTTATCGTTCATGGAGAGTTTGGGCTGAATATTGCCAACGCCGGCTGCCTGCAAGCGTATGAACAGCTGGGACTGCGCGACTGCCTGCTTTCCTTTGAGCTGTCGATGGCAAGGGCAAAGGGAATCGGCGGAAATCTGCCGCGTGGGCTGCTGGTCTATGGCAAGCTGCCGCTGATGATTACCAGAAACTGCCCGATTCGTCTGGGCGGCTGCAAGGACTGCAAGGGCGTGGGAACGCTGACCGACCGAAAGAAGGAGACCTTCGAGGTGCGGTGTACCGAGCGCGCCTATTCGGAAATCTTTAACGCAAAACCGGTCTATCTGGCGGACCGGATGGAGGAGCTGGACAGCTTTGATTACGGGCTTTTGTATTTTACCGGCGAGGGACCTAAACAGGTGGACCGCATCTTAAAGCAGTACACCCAGCTGCACCAGCCGATGCAGGAGATTACCCGCGGACTGTATTACCGGAATGTAAAGTAGGAGAGAAACGATGAGTATACTGAAGATCAAACGCCTGCACCCGCAGGCACAACTGCCGGCAAGGGCGACCGACGGCAGTGCAGGACACGACCTGTACGCCTGCATCGAACAACCGACAGAAATTTTGCCGGGACAGACGGTTAAGGTCCCGACCGGACTTGCTATCCAGCTGGAGAGCAGGAATTATGTGGCGCTGATATTTGCACGCAGCTCGATGGGGACCAAATACGGTGTGATTCCAGCCAATGCGGTCGGAGTCATCGACTCGGACTACCGGGGAGAGGTCTGTGTCTGTCTGCACAATCATTCGGACAAGCCGTATGTGGTGCAGCCGCAGGACCGAATCGCACAGCTGCTGGTGATGCCGGTGGAGCTGCCGGACATCGAGGAAGTCGATGAGCTGGAGGAAACCGGACGCGGTCAGGGCGGCTTTGGCTCGACCGGAAAGTAAACCTGCAAGCAGGCAGGAGGAAAGGAAGAAAGAGGATGAAACTGGTGCTGGCATCCCAGTCCCCGCGCAGACGGGAGTTGTTGGAGTGGATACAAAAGGATTTTATCGTGCAGGCAAGCAGTGCAGAAGAGGTGATCCCGCCGGGAGCAACACCGTATGAAGCGGTGGAGCTGCTGGCAAGGGTGAAGGCGCAGGCGGTAGCAAAGGATTACCCCGACTGTGTGGTCATCGGAGCGGACACAGTGGTGGCACTGGACGGGCAGATCATGGGAAAACCGAAGGACCGCGCAGATTGCGTTCGTATGCTGTCGGCTCTGTCGGGACGGGAGCATGAGGTATATACCGGTGTGGCTCTTGTAGTGAACGGGCAGACTGAATCGTTTTATGAAAGGACGGCAGTGCGTTTTCTGCCGTTGACCGAAGAAGAGATCAACTGGTATGCAGACCTCGACGAGCCGTATGACAAGGCGGGAGCCTACGGCATCCAGGGTTACGGCAGTCTGCTGGTGGAGGGCATCTGCGGAGACTACTTCAATGTGATGGGTCTTCCGGTTGCTGCGCTCAACCGCCGGCTCAAGGCGCTGGGAAGGGCAGAAGCTTAGCGATTTTAGACAGAGAAATGCGGTTGAACACAGGGTGTTTGGTTAAAATCTGTAATTTTTTGCCGCTTTCAAAAAATTCAAAAATTCCTGTTGAGATTGCGCCTTTTTCGGGTTATAATATATAGGATAATGTAGTTTGTCCGCCTTCTGGCGGGAAAAACGAATTGCTTTTGACTGTTTTTGCAATCAATTTTCAGATAAATTTGATGTGAAATAGATAGACGATCGTGCAGGGCAGCGGGGGAGCACCCTGAAATAGCGAAGATCGGCGCAGCTGTTTAAAATTTTGGCAGGAGGAAAAAAGGTTATGTTTGGAAAAGACATCGGCATTGATTTGGGTACAGCCAATACACTGGTATTCATGAAAGGAAAAGGAATCATCATGCGAGAGCCATCGGTGGTTGCAGTGGATACCAGAAATTATACCGTCAAATATGTGGGTCAGGAAGCAAAGGATGTTATCGGCAGAACACCGGGCTCTATCGTAGCAGTTCGTCCGCTCAAGGACGGTGTTATTGCGGACTTTGACATCACCGCAAGTATGTTGCAGATTTTTATCAAGAAAGCCTGCAACAATTCCATCTTTGCCCGTCCGCGCGTGGTCATCTGTATCCCATCCGGTGTCACTGCTGTTGAGCGCCGCGCGGTAAAAGAGGCTTCTTTGAAGGCAGGCGCACGCCATGTAGCCATCATCGAGGAGCCGATGGCAGCTGCTATCGGTGCAGGACTTCCGGTTGCCGAAGCGACCGGCAGCATGGTTGTTGACATCGGCGGCGGCACCAGCGAGGTAGCGGTTATCTCCTTGGGCGGCATCGTTGCCTCCCGTTCGGTCAGAGTCGGCGGCGATGAGTTCGACTCAGCAATCATTCAGTATGTCAAGAAAAAATATAACCTGCTCATCGGTGACCGCACCGCAGAAAATATCAAGATTCAGATTGGTTCGGCATACCCTTATGAGGATGAACAGCCGATGGAAATCAAAGGACGCAACCTGGTGGACGGTCTGCCAAAGAACATGATGCTGCACCCGGAAGAGGTCCGCGAAGCGCTGGCAGATTCCATTATGTCGGTGCTGGATGCCATCCGCACCACCCTTGAGAGAACACCACCGGAGCTGTCTGCGGACATCATCGACCACGGCATTACATTGACCGGCGGCGGAGCTATGCTGCGCGGACTGGACCAGCTGATTTCCAAAGAGACCGGTATGCCGGTGCAGGTGGCAGAAAACCCGCTGGATTGTGTGGCTGCCGGAACCGGAAAGCTGCTGGAGAATCTCAACAGCATGAAGGAACTGCTGTCCGACGACGATTCCAAATATTAAACGTTTTGCAAATAAGGCTGCCGGCCCGGCCGGTGGCCTTCTCTTTTATAAAAACGCAGCTGCACAGAGAAATGCAATGGCTGATGCAATGGCTTTGTGCAGGCGGAAGGGAGTGCTGACCGAAAGTGAAGGAGTTTTTTCACAGCTGGGTCTTTAAGGTGCTGCTGGCACTGTGTATTGTGATGTTTGCCTTTCTGCTGCGGGCAACCATGACGATGGGAGCTTCCACCGTGGTGGAGCAGATTGTCGGGACCATCACTGCGCCGGTGCAGTCGCTGACCTCCGGTTTGAGCGGTTCGATCACCGGCTTTCTGGACCAGTTTCTCCGGGCAAGCGAGATTTCGCAGGAGAACGAGCAGCTTCGGGAGGAGAACAGAAAGCTCATCGAGCAGATGGTAGACTATGAAAACTATAAACATGAAAACGAAAGCTTAAAGGAGCAGCTGGGCATTCAGGAGGAAAATCCGCAGTGGGAAACGATGACTGCTTCGGTCATCGGAAGGGACCCGTCCGACCAGTTTTACTCCTTCACCATTGATAAAGGCACGCTGGACGGCGTGTCCTACCAGGACCCGGTCATCACGGCGGATGGGCTGGTCGGCATCGTTTCCGAGGTGGGACCGGTGTTTGCCAAGGTGACCACCATCCTCGATGTCCGGCTGAACGTTGCCTGTCAGGACGTGCGCACCCAGGATGTCGCCACCATTTCGGGCGATATTGAGATGGCGCAGCAGGGCAAGTGCAAGATGTCGCTGATTCCGCGCGAAAGCGGGATTGCCAAGGGCGACATCGTTCAGACGGCAGGGACCTCGGGACTGTATCCGCAGGGAATTGTCGTCGGAAGAGTCAGCGATGTTGGATTCGAGCCACAGGGTACGATGATGTATGCGGTGGTCGAGCCGGCAAACGACATCAAGAGCATCAAGGATGTTGTCATCATCACCTCCTTTAAAGGGCAGGGAAGCAGCCTGTCCGGCTTTGAGCAGGATGTGCAGCAACAGCAGGAAAACTAGCCGAAAGGCAAAAGGAGGTACGGCGACGTGAACAGGCGTTCCAAAATACAGCTGATAAAATACATTTTGTACAGTTTTTTGATGATTGTACTGTATGTATTGCAGACCGACCCGAATTTTACCTTGAGCAGCGGGACCGGACCGGTGCTGGTGCTGCCCTTTGCTGTCGCGGTTGCGATGTTTGACGGGCAGCTTGCGGGCGGACTGTTTGGACTGTTTGCAGGGATTTTGTGCGACACCTCGTCCAGCGTCCTGTTTGGATTTGGCTCGATTTTATATCTGGTCATCTGTACGGCAGTGGGATTGCTGGTGCTTTACTTCATGCAACCCTCGCTGACCAACAGTTTAATTTTTACCGGCAGCGGGTTTGCGGTTCGGCTGCTATTGGAATACTTTTTTTACTATGCAATGTGGGGATATGAAAACAGCTCCCAGATTTTGCTGCGGCATATGCTCCCCAATCTGCTGTGTACCCTGCTGGTCACTCCGCTGATTTTTCTGGCGGTACGGCGGATGCACCGCTTTTTTGAGGAGAAATTGGAGTAGAAGCAGAAAGGAGGCTATGCCATGGAAGAAAAGCAGAAGCACAAGGGCAGGGTTTTTCTGCTGGTCGGTGTCATCATCGCGGTGTTTGTCGTTTTTGCGCTGCGGCTGATGAAATATCAGATTGTGGATGCAGAAAAATATCGGGAGATGGCACAGGGAAACTACACGAGTACCCAGAGCATCGATGCAGCGCGCGGAGAGATGCTGGACCGATACGGTCGCCCGCTTGCAGTCAATCAGGTCAGCTATGATGTGATGATCAACGAGGCGTATCTGCCCAATAAAATGAGAAATACGGTCATCGAGCGCATCATCCTGCTGATGGAAAGCGAGGGACAAAGCTGGATTGACACCCTTCCCATCAGCACCACCGAGCCGTTTGCCTTTTTGACCGAAACCGAATCGCAGAAGCGGCAGCTGGAGCAGATTAAGACCAACAATAAAATCAATCTGGATGCGGATGTGCAGACGACGCTGGACAACCTGTTCAAAAAATATAAGCTCATCCACTACACCTGCAAGGAATGTGGCTACCGCTATGAAGGAGAGCTGTCAGAGGAAAAAGAGGACTACGTCTGCCCGGAATGTGGAGCCTCCAAGGAACAGTTTGAAGCCTACGACCGGCTGATGGCAAGAAAGATTGCGGGCGTGCGCTATCAGATGGAGGTCTATGGTTCCAGCACCAGCACACCGTACACCTTTTCCAAGGACATTCCTATTGACGTGGTGGTGACCATCAAGGAGTACAGCCAGCAGATGCCCGGCATCGAAATCAAGGAAACCACCAGCCGCCGCTATGTGGACGGCTCGTTGGCGCCGCACGCCATCGGAGTGGTCGGCTCCATCACCCAGGAGGAATACACGGCAAACAACCAGGCGATTTTGGAAAGAATCAAAGAGCAGCACCCCGACTGGACCGAGGAGCAGATTGACCAAGTGTATCAGGAGCAGAAGTACGGATACAGCGACATCATCGGCAAAAGCGGTCTGGAATATGCCATGGAGGACCAGCTGCGCGGAGAGCGCGGAGAAAAACGCATCACCACCGACGCCAGCGGAAATGTTCTCACCACCGAAATCATCAAGCAGGCAAAGCCCGGCAACACCATCGTCACCACCTTGGACAAGGATTTGCAGCGGGCAGCGCTGGAAGGGTGCGAGGAGTTTTTAAAGATGGCAAAGGCGACCTATTCCCCCGAACAGGGCGGAAGCGCCGACCGCATCTCGGTGGTGGCACAGGACGTCAAGAGCGGAGAGATTCTGGCAATGGTCAACTATCCGACTTATGACCTGTCCGATTACTACACCAAATATTCCGAGTTAAGCTCCGACCCACTGCGCCCGCTGATGAACTACTGCACGCAGGGTATCTATATGCCGGGTTCCATCTACAAGCCGGTGGTTGCCATCGGCGGTATGGCGACCGGTGTC
>FR880190.1:16709-40077 GCA_000435195.1 Clostridium sp. CAG:169
AACGCTCATCGACTGTAAGCAGGTCTATCAGACCGGCACCAGCTATAATCCGCGCTGCCTGGGACTGCACGGACCCATCAACGTGCAGTACGCACTGATGGTTTCCTGCAACTATTTTTTCTATGAATCGGGCACCCGACAGGGCATCGATAACATCGTCAAATATTCCAATCAGCTGGGATTGGGGACCAAGACGGGAATCGAGCTGTCGGAGGCGACCGGTCATGTTTCCTCGCCGGAGTACTATGAGTCGGTCAGACAGGGACAGGTGGATGATACCTGGACCTACGGTAACGTCCTCCAGTCCGCAATCGGTCAGTTGGACAACGCCTTCACGCCGCTTCAAATGGCAAACTACACCGCCACTTTGGCAAACGACGGCAAACGGATGCGCTCCCATCTGGTCAAGTCCATCGAATCCTACAATCTGGAGGAAACCGTTTCCACCACCGAGCCGGAGATGCTCAACCAGGTGGAGGCCGACCAGGATGCCTTTGAACAGGTACGTCAGGGAATGCTGCGTGCCTCCCGTGATACCACACGCGGTACGGCAAGATACTACTTTGGCGATTATCCAATCGACGTTGCCTCCAAGACCGGTACACCGCAGGCGACCGGCAGCGACGACAACGCGACCTTCATTGCCTACGCACCAGCCAACGACCCGGAGATTGCAGTCGCAGTCGTAGTGGAAAAGGGTTACAGCGGTCAGCGCGGCGCGCCGGTGGCAAAGGCAATCTTTGACGAGTATTTTGGACTCAACGACCAGCAGACCGAGCAGCAGAGCAGCGACGGACAGCTGATCCCATAAAAATTTCACGCAGGTGAAATCGCTGTTCCCTTTTGCGGACGAAATGTAGAAATCAAGAGGACGGAGGAAGTTACCTCCGTCCTCTTTGTGTAAAACGGCTTTCAACAGGTGAATATCCCGTGCTTAAAACGTGAATAAAAATGGTAAAAAAGAAGGATAACGGTGATAGCGTACAAAAAAGAAGATTTTCTTGATTGAAATAGACAAAAATCAGAGAAAAATAGTTTACAAAACAGAGCAATAATGATAGACTATAAATGGTAATAAGGAAAATGAAAAGCTTTAGAAGAAATGTGCAAAAAAAGGGTTTGCATATTTTTAAGCAAAAAGTGGGAAAAACAGGTATCAACCGAACGGGCAGTTTCTCCTGGTGCAAGGTCTGCGACAGAACGGAGAGAGGCTTGCAAGGCGCATCTGAAGGAAAAATCTTCAGGATGTTTTGATATTGTTTACAGAAAGGAATGAAAACAGATGAATATTGGTTTGATTGCTCACGATTCCAAAAAAGAGCTGATGGTACAGTTTTGCATTGCATACTGTGGTGTGCTCAGCCGCCACAATGTATGTGCAACGGGAACGACCGGAAAGCTTGTAGCAGAGGCAACCGGATTGGACATCCTGCGGTTCCTCAGCGGTTCACAGGGTGGAGATCAGCAGATTGCGGCAAGGATCGCCTGCAACGAACTGGATCTTCTGCTGATGTTCCGCGATCCAATCACAGTAAAACCAAATGAACTCAATGAGGCAAACATCCTCCGCCTGTGCGATGTCCACAATGTACCGGTGGCAACCAACATTGCAACGGCAGAGGCATTGATTCATGCTCTGGAACGCGGAGACCTTGACTGGAGAAATATCGGCAATCCGAATGTATAAAGGCGGGAAAACCAAAAGAAAATCGTACGGGATTTACAAAATTAGAATGCCAGAAGTAGATACAGACGGCATTCTTTTTGGTTTGCTCTGCAAAGGTTTTTATGGGTTGTTTGAAAGCGGGAAAACTTTCAAAAGAGGTCTTGACCTTAACAGCAGGATGATGTATGATAGGTGTATTCCATTTGGGATACACCTTTAAAATCATACCGAATAAAAGCGTTTGATGCATGGAGGAGTAGCAAAACATCGACCGACCAGAGAGGATCCTCACCGGCTGAAAGGGACCCGGGAACCGGATTTTGTGAAGACACCTGCTTAGCTGGAACGAGAAAAATCGCTCCCGTAGTTTCCGCGTTAAGGAAAAACAACAAGGAGCGTGCTGTAAAACAGAGCGCTTGAATCAGGGTGGCACCACGAAAAGCAGAAAGCTTTCCGTCCCTTGCAGCTGACCGATGGCTGTGAGGGAGGGAAAGCTTTTTTTATTGGATTGGCAAGGAGGGGAGCAGAAATGACCTTTTTGGAGCCTTGCAAAAAGGGCGAATATTTTGGCACCGGACAGTTTCATCTGCGGCTGCTCAAAACCATTCCGGCACAGCCGCAAAAGAAATATCTGCCGGCATATCTCTTTGAGATGGTGGCAAACGGTCAGCCGGTAGGACGCTGCACGCTGCGGGTCGGATATAACGACCTGGTCGAGTATGCGGGAAATATCGGCTATGAGGTGGAGGAGGAGCATCGGGGACATCACTATGCTCTTATCAGCTGCCGGCTGCTGCTGCGGCTGGCAAGACGTCACCGGATGGAAGAGGTGCTGATTACCTGTCGAGAGGACAACTTTGCCTCCAGAAGGACCTGCGAACAGCTGGGAGCAACGCCGGCAGGCAGGGTGGATGTACCGGTAAACCATGAGATGTACCGCGCAGATTCGGACGCGCCGCTGCTGCAATACCGCTATCGATTAGGGCTGGAGCTTCGACCAATCACCGAGCAGGAGCTGGTCGAGGTAGGAAAGCTGTACGAGTGTGTGACAGCCGACCAGCTGGCGGGAGAAAACTATTCCGGCTGGGGCACCGAATATCCAAAGGAGTGGACTGCACGCGAGCTGTTTGCACAGGGCGGGCTGTATGGTTTGTTCGAGCAGCAGACCGGACAGCTGGTGGCATCGGCAGCGTATGACAATTGCTTTGACAGCTGCTATCAGCAGGTCAGCTGGAGCCGAACGGTCGAGCAGGATAAGCTTTTGTGTGTCCACACGCTGGCAGTCCATCCCGATTGGCAGGGCTTGGGACTGGGCAGGCGTTTGATGCACTTTGCCCAGCAGCAGGCGCAGCAAAGTGGGATGGAAGGGGTCCGCATCGACACCGGGGTGGGCAACCTTCCGGGACTCCATCTCTATCATCAGCTGGGATTTGCCGATGTGCAGACCTTGCAGCAGGATGTCCACTATGAGGGCGACCGGACAGAGTACCAGTTTTTGGAGTGGTACTGCCGGTAGAGTCAATTTTTGTCAGAACCAAGCATCATACAACATCAAGCAGAAAGGAAGAAACAAGTATGGCAGAAACGATGAACGGTCTGAAAAGGACCAGCTACTGCGGAAAACTTTCCAAGGCAAATGTGGGCAACAGCGAAGTTGTCTGCGGATGGGTACAAAAACAGAGGGATAAAGGTCATCTGATTTTTATTGACCTGCGCGACCGCACCGGTGTGGTACAGCTGGTATTCGACGATGATACCAACCGTGAGGTGTTTGAAAAGGCAGCTTCGGTCCATGCAGAATATGTGCTGATTGCAAAAGGTCTGGTTCGCCAGAGAGAAGCGGTCAACACCGAAATCTCCACCGGAGAAATCGAAATCCACGTTGAGGAGCTGCGCATCCTCTCCAAAGCACAGACTCCTCCGTTTGAAATCACCGACAAGAGCAAGGTAAAAGAGGAGCTTCGCTTAAAATACCGCTATCTGGACCTGCGCAGAAAGACTTTGCAGGAAAAGATGATCCTGCGCCATCAGGTTGCAAAGGTCACCCGCGACTACTTCTATGAGAACGATTTTCTGGAAATCGAAACCCCTATGCTGATTAAGTCTACCCCGGAAGGTGCAAGGGACTACCTGGTACCATCCAGAATCCACCACGGCAAATTCTATGCACTGCCGCAGTCGCCGCAGATTTACAAGCAGCTGCTGATGCTGTCCGGTTTTGACCGCTACATCCAGCTTGCCCGCTGCTTCCGCGACGAGGACCTGCGTGCCGACCGTCAGCCGGAGTTCACCCAGGTGGACCTGGAGATGTCCTTTGTTACCCAGGAGGACATCATGGATATGCTCGAAGGCTACATCCAGCGGCTGTACCGCGAGATCAAAGGCATTGAGATTGGCAAGATGCCGCGTCTGACCTACCGCGAGGCAATGGAGCGCTACGGCTCGGATAAGCCGGATACCCGCTTCGAGATGGAAATTATCAATTTGAGCGAGCAGGTCAAGGGAACCTCCTTCCCTGTTTTTGCCGATGCGCTGGCAAACGGCGGTTCGGTCCGCTGCATCGTTGCGAAGGATGCAGCCGCTACCCTGACCAGAAAAGCCATCGACAAGCTGACCGAGCAGGCAAAGGGAATCGGTGCAAAGGGTCTGGCATACATCCGCTGGGCAGATGAAAAGCCGAACTGCTCCTTTGCAAAATTTATGAGCGAGCAGGAGCTGGAAGGACTGCTGAGCTCCCTGGGTTGCCAGCAGGGCGATGTGGTTCTGATTGTGGCAGATAAAGACCGTGTGGTCCTGCCGGTTCTCGGTCAGCTGCGTCTGACACTGGGCAAACAGCTGGGACTGATCCCGGAAGGCAAGTACAACTTCCTGTGGATTACCGAGTTCCCATTCTTCGAGTGGGATGAGGAAAGCCAGAGCTGGTTGGCAATGCACCACCCATTCACCATGCCGCTGGAGGAGTGCCTGCCATACATCGACAGCGACCCGGGTTCGGTCCGTGCGCAGGCGTACGACATGGTAGTCAACGGCGTTGAGCTGCTCAGCGGCTCCATCCGTATCACCGACTACGAGCTGCAGCAGAAGATGTTTGAGGCATTGGGTCTGACCGAGGAAGAGATCGAGGCAAAATTCGGCTTCCTGGTAGATGCCTACAAATACGGCGCACCGCCGCACGGAGGCGCTGCTTTGGGTCTGGACCGCATTGTGATGACCATGTGCGGCTGCGATAATCTGCGCGACGTGGTCGCCTTCCCGAAGGTGCAGAACGCCAGCGAACTGATGAGCCAGTGCCCGTCCCCGGTGGATAAAAAGAGCCTGGATGAGCTTGCCATCGCTGTGACCGAATTTGAAAAGGACGAATAATCCAAAACAAAACTCCCGCTGTGTTTAACACAGCGGGAGTTTTTATGTGGAAAACTTTGGTTAGTAGGTCAGTACCTCGGCGCCATCCTCGGTGACGGCAACGGTGATCTCCCACTGGGAGGAGAGCTTGCCGTCGCTGGTAATGACAATCCAATCCTGACCGGCAGCAGTGTCGGCGTGGGAGTCCAGCTTGACGTGGTAGCTGCCCTGGTTGATCATCGGCTCGATGGTGAACACCATGCCGGGCACCAGCAGCATATCGGTGCCTCTTCTGCCGACATAGCCGACCCACGGGTCTTCGTGGAAGGCAAGCCCTACGCCGTGACCGCCGATTTCGCGGACGACGGTGTAGCCGTTTTTATGGGCGTGGTCGGAGACTGCCTGTGCAATGTCTCCCAAAAATCCCCAGGGCTTGACCTCTTTGAGTCCCAGCTCGACACATTCTTTGGAAACCTGTACCAGTTGTTTTGCTTCCTCGGATACCTCGCCGATGCAGAACATACGGGAGGAGTCGGAGAAGTAGCCGTTGTAGATGGTGGATACATCGACATTGATGATGTCACCGCTGCGCAGCACCACCTTTTCCGAAGGGATGCCGTGGCAGACCTGGTTGTTGACCGAGGTGCAGACGCTCTTAGGGAAGCCTTCATAGTTGAGCGGAGCCGGGATGCCGCCTAAACGGGTGGTTTCTTCATAGACGATTTTGTCAATCTCCTCGGTGGTCATCCCTTCGTGGATTTTCTGAGCCACCAAATCCAGCACCGCGATGTTGATGCGGCTGCTCTGGCGGATGCCTTCGATCTGCTCGGGTGTTTTGATCATCTGGCGGGTGGGGACGGTGTGACCCTCGCGGCGGAAGCGGTCGATCTGTTCATCCATCTCCATGTGGCAATGTTTATATTTTTTCTGGCTGCCGCACCAGCATGGGTCGTTGCGGCCCAGTTTTTTTTCGGACATAATAGATTCCTCCTAGATTAAAATTCTTCCTTCAGGATTGAATACAGGCAGTCGTCGTAGATGATCCCTCCATACCCCAGTACGGCGTGCCGCAGGCAACCTTCCAGTTGGAAGCCCAGCTTGGCAAGCAGCGCGCGGGAGGCGGTGTTCGGGGAAAAGCACCGTGCGCAGAGCAGTTGTGCGCCCTGCGCAAACAGCTGCGGGATGAGGGCGGCAAGCGCCTCACTCATATAGCCTTGCCGGCACCAGGACTCGCCCAGATAGTAGGAAAGGCAGAGCGAACCGGTCTGATAGCGCATCCGGTCAGGGGAGAAAAAGACAGCGCCGATGACAAGCCCGCTGTCCTTGCAGGACAGCACCAGCATCGAATCGTGCAGCTGCTCCAGCTGTTGTTCCATCTGCGGCAGCGTTAGTGGACGCATGGCGTTGTAGCGCAGGACAAAGGGACTGTTGCGGATGGCAAGCAGCGGCGCTGCATCCTGCTTGCAGGGCGGGCGCAGCTGTAAGCGTTCGGTTAGAATCGGTTGCATCTTTTTCTCCTCCTTTTTGTGCCGTCGGTCGATTTGTTTTTAGTATACAGCAGACGGTTGGAGGATTGCAAGTTTTCTGCAAGGGAAGGACAACTTTTTTCCGATATAGAAAAGGGGGTAGGAGTGTTTTCCACGTTTTCCATGGGGAATGGTGGAAAATATCCCACCTTACAGAAAAAGGGCAAGCAGCAAAGCAGCGATGAGACAAAAAAGACCGCGTAGCCGCACAAAGGACAGACGGTAGTCGCTGGGTTCACTGTTTTTGACAACAAAGAAGGAGATCAGTTTGCACAGCAGTTCCGGCTGGAAGAGCATCATCGCACCAAGGAAACATAACAAAACAATCAGCGGGTATTTTGCCATATCCATCCTCTCCTTTCCTCGGAGTGTCCTGCGCTTTCTTTTGAAAATTGTACCACAAAAAGGAAAACAAAGCCAGACAGCAAAAGGAGCCGAACCATCGGTTCGGCTCCTTTTGCTGTTAAATGACGGGAGAGAAAACGCTTTCGATTCGCTTGCCTGCACATTCCGGGGAATATTGCCAGCGGTCGATGTGTCCTGACTGGATAAAATAGTGCATCGGCAGCGGTTGGGCAGGCGCATCGAACGAATCAATGATAATCAGCTTGACCTTCATTTTTTCGGGAATCAGGCTTTTGATGTAGACGCTGGCTTGCTGTCCTGTGCGGACGCCGGTCTTTGGCTCAGCAAGTCCGGCAAGGTTGGGAGCAAGCTCGACAAAGATGCCGTAGCTTTCTACTGAGCGCACCTGTGCGGACACCGTTTGTCCCGGGGAAAACAGGGCGGCATTTTCCTCCCAGCTGCCCAGCAGCTCCTTGTGGCTGAGGGTCACACGCCCGTCGGCATCGACTGCGCAGACGACCGCACGGATGTCCTGTCCGGCAGAAAAGCGGTCGGCAGGATGGGAGATGCGGGAAACCGAGATGCAGTCGATGGGAATCATCGACGGGATGCCGCAGCCGATGTCCACAAAGCAGCCAAAACCCTCCAGATGGGTGACCCGGGCAGGGATGACATCCCCGGCAGTCAGCGAGCGGATGTACTGCTCCAGACACAGCTGCTGCGCTGCCCTGCGGGAAAGGACCGGACAGAGGCTGCCGTCGCTTTGCTGCCCGATGCTCTCGATGAGAAAGCAGACCGGCTTGCCCACGCGGGAGAGCAGGGCGATGTCCCGCACCGAGCCGTCGGCAATCCCCAAAGCGCCTTCGCACCGCGGGATGATGCCGCGGCAAAATCCGAAATCGACGACCAAGTCGTGCTGCTGGGTACACAAAATGGCGCGTGCCTCCAGGATGGTGCGGGTGTGGAATGCCTCCCAAAGTCCGGCTGGATTGCGGCAGAGACTGCGGTTGGCAACGGTATCCATCAGCCAACCCTCCGGCAAGAAATTTGTCATTTTTTCTTCCCTCCTTCTGTCCGGCACCTGGGTGCGGACAGTCTTTATCTAGTCTTTGTAAAGTAAGCTGATACCATCTATATGCGGACAAAAGAGGAATTATTTTTGTGTCGATGACAAACAAAATCTTTTTTACAAAGAAAAAGCCCTGTAAAATCTTGCTAAAGAGGGTGCGGGTTTGCTATAATAGATTCTGTATGCAGGATAAAGCAAAAGAAAGGAAAGCCGGATGAAAGGAGGGCGATGGACAACAATGGATGTGCGTGTGGGAGATATTCTTGTCATGAAGAAAAACCACCCCTGTGGGGAAAACAGATTTCTTGTACTGCGCAGCGGCATGGATTTTAAGCTTCGATGCACCGGCTGCGGCAGAGAGGTGATGGTTGCGCGCTCCAAAGCCGAAAAAAACATCCGGCAGATCGAGCGACCGTAAATCAGAAAATCCTTTCGGAGATAGACGATCATAGGACACAATTCGTTTTTTAAGGAGAATGTAAAGATGTTTGAACAGTTGAGCGGCGCCCAGGAGCGCTATCAGGCTATCAACGACCGGCTGATGGACCCGAACGTTGTCAGCGACCCAAAGCAGTATGCCGAGCTGATGAAGGAGTATAAAAACCTGACTCCTATCGTGGAAAAATACTGCGAGTATAAAAAAGCAACCGAGGACATGGAAGAAGCCAAGATGATGCTGGAGGAAGGCGGTCTGGACAAGGACTTCCGTGAGTTGATCGAAGAGCAGTATGAAACCAGCAAAAAGGACATCGAGGTCATTTCCGAGCAGCTGAAGATTCTGCTGATTCCAAAGGACCCGAACGATGACAAGAACGTTATCGTGGAAATCCGCGGCGGTGCAGGCGGCGACGAGGCTGCTCTGTTTGCAAACAGCCTGTACCGTATGTATTCGATGTATGCAGAAAGCCAGGGCTGGAAGATCGAGGTGCTCAACGCCAATCCGACCGAGCTGGGCGGCTACAAGGAAATCAGCTTTTCAATCAACGGCGACGGCGCTTACTCCAAATTCAAGTTTGAATCGGGCGTACACCGCGTACAGCGTGTGCCGGAAACTGAGACCCAGGGTCGTATCCACACTTCTACCGTTACCGTAGCGGTACTGCCGGAGGTGGACGATGTAGAGGTCGAAATCAATCCGAAGGATTTGCAGATTGACACCTATCGCTCGGGCGGTGCAGGCGGTCAGCACGTCAATAAGACCGAGTCCGCTATCCGAATCACCCATCTGCCTACCGGCACGGTGGTTGAGTGTCAGGACGAGCGCAGCCAGTACAAGAACAAGGACAAGGCAATGAAGATTCTGCGTTCGCGCATCTATGAGAAGATGCAGCGCGAGCAGGAGGAGAAGATTGCCTCCGAGCGTAAATTGCAGGTCGGCGCAGGTGACCGTGCCGAGCGTATCCGCACCTACAACTACCCACAGGGCAGGGTGACCGACCACCGCATCGGTTTGACCCTGTATAAACTCGAACAGATTCTCAACGGCGACCTGACCGAGCTGTTTGATGCGCTGAATACCTTTGACCAGGCAGAAAAGCTCAAGGAAAGCTCCGGCAGCACCGGCGGAGAGAACTAATCGCAGGGTCGGATGAAAAGAGGCGATACCATGGATCAAAACCAAACGATGAGAACCTGTGATACCCTGCTGCTTTCGGCAGCAGATGGACAGCAGGCACTGCAAAAGGCAGGACAGCTCATCCGACAGGGTGGGCTGGTCGCCTTTCCGACCGAAACGGTGTACGGGCTGGGTGCAAATGCACTGGATCCGCAGGCGGTGCGGGGAATCTTTGCTGCCAAAGGGCGCCCGCAGGACAATCCGCTGATTATCCATCTGGAGGATGCGTCCCAGACGGCGCTGTATGCAAAACATATCCCGCCGGTCTACTACCGGCTGTGCGAACAGTTTTCTCCGGGACCGCTGACCATCATCCTGCCCAAAAGGGAAAACATCCCGCTGGAAACCTCCGGCGGATTGGATACGGTAGCGGGGCGCATCCCCTCCCNNNACGGTAGCGGTGCGCATCCCCTCCCATCCGGTAGCCAGACAGATTATCCACTGGGCAGGCGTACCGGTGGCAGCGCCTTCGGCAAACCTGTCCGGCTCTCCAAGCCCGACCACTGCCGAACACTGCGTCAATGACCTGTGGGGAAGGGTGGATGCCATTGTGGACGGAGGCGCGTGCAGCGTGGGACTGGAATCGACCGTCCTGTCGCTGGCGGGGGAGCACCCTGTCCTGCTGCGTCCGGGTGCAGTGACTCCGCAGATGCTCCGTCCGTTTTTACCGGATTTGCAGCTGCATGAAGCCATTACTCACAAGCTTCGGGAAGGGCAGACCGCTGCCTCCCCGGGGATGAAATATAAGCACTATGCACCAAAGGCACAGATTACGATTCTGGATGCGGACAGCCGCGAGTTTGTCGAGTATGTCAACCATCACCGGGAGGAAGGCTTGTTCGCTTTGTGCTTTGAGGAGGACCTTGCGGGACTGCAGGTGCCTGCCATCAGCTTGGGTGCAGACGATGAGGACCAAGCGCGGCGGCTGTTTGCAGCTCTTCGCGAACTGGACCGGCGCGGAGCAAAGAAGGTGTACGCCCGTTGCCCCGATAAGGATGGGGTAGGGTTGGCAGTCTATAATCGTCTGATTCGCGCAGCAGCCTACCATGAGCAGTCGGTGGATGACCCAAAGCAGGAAAGGTATGATGGATAAGATGAAAAATTTGGTCGTTGGACTGACCGGACAGACCGGAGCGGGCAAAACCACCGTTTCGGACTATCTCAAGGAGAACGGCGTCACCATCATCGACGCGGACCACATCGCCCGCGAGGTGGTGGAAAGCGGCAGTGCCTGCATCGCAGACATTGCGTTGGAATTCGGTTGTGAGTACATCAATATGGATGGGACGCTCAACCGCAAAAAGATGGCAAAGACAGTATTTACAGACAAGGCAAAGCTCAAAAAGCTCAATACCCTGATCTTTCCGTATATTATCGACAGCATCCGCACCCGCACCGCCCAGCTGCGCCGTGAACAGCAGGGCATCATCGTGCTGGATGCGCCCACCCTGTTTGAAAGCGGAGCGGACAGGGAATGTGACTATGTGGTTTCCATTACCGCTCCCCGACAGCTGCGCCGCGAACGGATTATCCGGCGTGACCGGCTGACCGAAGAGGAAGCGGACCAGCGCATCAACGCCCAGCACGACGAGGAATACTACAAAAGCCGCTCGTGGCAGGTGTTGGAAAACGACGGGAGTGTCGATGAGCTGAAAAATCAGACCTCGATGCTGCTTTCCCGATTGGAAACGCTGCTGGAGCAGACGAATCAGTAGCTGTTTGAGCGAAAACAAAGGAGTTTGGTGTCTTTGAAAAAAAGGCGTACCTCAAAAGGCAAAGGCAGACGGACAGCCGTTTGGCTGGGACTGGCAGTGCTGCTGGCAGCGGCAGGCTTTGTACTGATGCGTCCTGCCACCGACAGTGTTTACCGCCAGATGTACCCGCGCAAGTACAGCCATTACATCGAGCAGTACAGCAAGGAGTATGGCGTGGACAAAAACCTGGTGTATGCGGTCACCCGCATTGAGAGCAACTTTGACCCGCAGGCGGTGTCCTCTGCGGATGCGCGCGGGCTGATGCAGATGACCAGCGATGCCTTTGACTGGGTGCAGTACCGCATGGGGGACGACAGCGGCGTCAGCTATGAGCAAATCTTCGAACCGAAGGTTGCCATCCGGTACGGGACTTATATGCTGCACCTGCTGCTGGAGGAGATGGGGGACGAAAAGCTTGCCATCTGCGCCTACCACGCGGGTATGAGCAACGTGCGCTCCTGGCTTTCGCAGGAAAACTATTCGAAAGATGGAAAAACACTTGACAAAATACCCTATTCTGATACAGAATGGTATTATGATAAAGTTTCTCAGGCAAAGCAGATCTATGAGGAGCTTTATTCTTAAAATTTTGATCTCTGCCGTGTCCTTGCAGGATGCGGTGCAGATAAATGCCTCTTTTCTCTGAAGGAGAAAGACTCTGCAAGGGAAAAGTCCCCGCAAAAGGGAAAAGGCTCAATTTTATCAATCAGGAGGATGAACGATATGGATAAGACCAAAGGCGAGCTGCTCCAGGAAGAACTGCTGTTCAAACAGGAAAACGGTACCACCCGTCTGTCTGATGAAGAAATCGACAAGGCGTATGCGTTTGCTGAGGACTACAAAAAGTTCATGGATGCTGCAAAGATCGAGATCGAGGCTGTTAAAGAGGCAATCAAGCTGCTTGAGGCAAACGGTTATCATGAATTTGAGAGAGGCAGAAAATACCTGCCGGGCGAAAGATTCTACTACAATAACCGTGGTAAATCTCTCATCTTCGGCACCATGGGTACACGTCCAATCGAAAAAGGCGTAAAGATCCTGGCTGCTCATGTAGATTCTCCAAGACTGGACCTCAAACCAAACCCACTGTTTGAAGAAGCTGAACTGGGCTTCCTCAGACCACATTACTACGGCGGCATCAAGAAATATCAGTGGCCGACCATTCCGTTGGCACTGCACGGCGACGTTTACAAGAAAGACGGTTCTGTTGTTACCATCACCATCGGTGAAGATGAGAACGACCCAATCTTCTGCGTAACCGACCTGCTGCCACACCTTTCTTCCAAACAGAGACAGCAGACTCTGGGCGAAGCATTCAAAGGCGAGTGCCTGAATATCCTCATCGGTTCCAGACAGTTCAAGGATGACAAAGCTTCCGAGAAGGTAAAACTGAACCTGATGAAGATCTTCAACGAAAAATACGGCATCACCGAGAGAGATTTCCTCGGCGCAGAGCTGTGCGTAGTTCCTGCTGACAAAGCAAGAGACGTTGGTCTGGACAGAAGCATGATCGGTGCTTACGGTCACGACGACCGCGTTTGCGCTTACACCGAGATGATGGCTGAGATCGACAACAAGAACCCAGAGTGGACCTCCGTTGTTATCTTTGCTGACAAAGAAGAGGTTGGTTCCGACGGCAACACCGGTATGCACTCCAGATTCCTCGAGTACTTCCTGGCAGACCTGGCAGAGCCATACGGCGTTCCGGTAAGACGCGTTCTGAGCAACTCCAAGTGCCTGTCCGCTGACGTAAGTGCAGCATTCGACCCGGCATTTGCAGACGCTTATGAAAAACAGAACTCCTCCTTCCTGAACTACGGCGTATGTGTTGTAAAATACACCGGTTCCGGCGGTAAAGGCGGCACCAACGACTGCAACGCAAAATTCACCAGCAAGGTATGCGCAATCCTGGATGAAGCAAACGTTGTATGGCAGATCGGCGAACTGGGCAAGGTTGACCAGGGCGGCGGCGGCACCGTTGCGAAATTCATCTCCGAGCTGGATGTTGACACCATCGACATCGGCGTACCGGTACTGTGCATGCACGCACCAATGGAGATCATCTCCAAGGTTGACCTGTATGAGACCTACCGTGGCTTCTACTCCTTCTTGGTAGCAGCAATCGACTAAGACAGGAAAACAAAACCCTCCGCAAATTTTGCGGAGGGTTTTTTGTGCTTTTGGGGGAATAGAGGAGAAGGTTGTATGAAAATGGAAGATGGAAAAGCAGAGCAAACAGCAGCTGGATTGGATTGCTGCTGCACAGAGGAAACTTTTTATACACCGGCAGATTGCAGGAAGAAATCCGCTGTGGTACAATGAAAAAAATGAGAGGGGGAAGGCGAATGTTTTTCTGGATGGATACTTTATTCCCGGTTTTTTTCTTTGCAATTACAGCAATCGTTGTAGCAACGTTCGTGGTGATATTTGTAAAAGGAATCAGGGAGTGGAACCACAACAACCATTCTCCGGTGCTGACAGTGCCGGCAAAGGTGGTGGCAAAACGAGAGCACCGCTCGCACAACAGTGCCGCAGGGGACGACATCGTCCACACCAGTACCAGCTACTATGCCACCTTTGAGGTAGAAAGCGGGGACCGCATGGAGCTGAGCCTTTCCGGCAGGGAATACGGGCTGCTGGCGCAGGGGGACGTGGGAAAGCTGACCTTTCAGGGAAGCCGTTATCACCGCTTTGAGAGAACCCGCGTACAGACAGGGCAGACAGAAGAGCCGACGGGAAATGATTGGTAAAAATTTGGCATATATAAACAAAACTCCGATTAAAAAATCGGAGTTTTTCTTCAAGCCCGCAACAGGCAAAAGATTGACTTTAAGGACAAAATACAATATAATATTATAATGTATCAAAATGGCTACTTATGGATTTAACCAAATATATTGTAGCACACAACAGTTGAAAATTCAATACCTTCTTGCAGGATATTGAATTTAAAGGGAAAAAAGTTGTACACAATAGACAATTTTCAAATAAGCGGATTGGAGTGGATAAGCCTATGGTGAATGTTAAGCCGGTACATCTGGGTAAAAATGTTCGAATGAGCTTTTCTCGGATCGATGAGGTTCTGGAAATGCCAAACCTGATCGAGGTGCAGAAAAACTCCTACAAATGGTTTCTTGAGGAGGGATTGAAGGAAGTATTTAAGGATATTTCCGAGATTTCGGACTATCAGGGCAATCTGGTGCTCGACTTTATTGACTACCGTCTTGACGAGACCCCAAAATACACCATCGAAGAGTGCAAAGAGCGTGACGCGACCTATGCGGCTCCTCTGCGCGTTCGTGCAAGCCTGCTGAACAAGGAAACCGGAGAGGTAAAAGAGCAGGACATCTTTATGGGTGATTTTCCGGTCATGACACCAAGCGGCACCTTCATCATCAACGGTGCAGAGCGTGTCATTGTTTCCCAGCTGGTTCGTTCCCCCGGTGTTTATTATGGAGTATCCCGCGACAAAGCCGGTAAAGAGCTGTTCTCCACCACAGTGATTCCAAACCGCGGCGCATGGCTTGAATATGAGACCGACTCCAACGACGTTTTCTATGTTCGTATTGATAAAAACAGAAAGCTGCCGGTAACCACCTTCATCCGTGCTCTCGGACTTTCCAGCGACGGACAGATCCTGGAATTCTTTGGAGATGACCCGCGCATCGTTGCGACCATCGAAAAGGACAGCACCAACAACACCGAAGAAGCGCTGCTGGAAGTATACAGAAAGCTGCGTCCGGGCGAGCCGCCGACAGTGGACAGCGCACAGAGCCATCTGAACGCACTGTTCTTCGACGCAAGAAGATATGACCTGTCCCGCGTTGGACGTTATAAATACAATAAAAAACTGGGCATCGCTTCCCGTATCAACGGACACATTGTTGCCGAGCCAATCATCAACAGCCGCACCGGCGAAGTGATGGCAGAGCCGGACGAAGTGCTGACCCGTGCAAAAGCAGAGGAGATCGAGCGCGCAGGCGTGGACACCGTTTTCCTCAAGTGCGGCGACCGCATTGTCAAGGTCATCTCCAACGGCATGGTGGACCTGCTGGACTATGTTTCCTGCTACACCGAGGATGAACTGGAAGAAATCGGCGTCAACGAGAAGGTACGCTTCAGCGTGCTGTGCGAGATTCTGGACAGCTGCAGCTCCGACGAGGACTTGCGCCAGATGATTAAGGACCGCGCAGATGACCTGATTCCAAAGCACATCATCAAGGACGACATCTTTGCGACCATCAACTATCTGTGCTGCCTGGGCAACGGCGTCGGCTCCACCGACGACATCGACCATCTGGGCAACAGAAGAATCCGCTCGGTCGGCGAGCTGCTGCAGAACCAGTTCCGCATCGGCTTCTCCAGAATGGAGAGGGTCATCCGCGAGCGTATGACCACACAGGCACAGGATATGGAGGTCATCACCCCACAGGCGCTGATCAACATCCGTCCGGTGGTTGCTTCCATCAAAGAATTTTTCGGTTCCTCTCCTCTGTCTCAGTTTATGGACCAGAACAACCCTCTGGCAGAGCTGACCCACAAGCGCCGTCTTTCTGCGCTGGGTCCTGGCGGTCTTTCCCGTGACCGTGCCGGATTTGAGGTCCGTGACGTACATTACAGCCACTACGGAAGGATGTGCCCGGTAGAGACCCCTGAAGGTCCGAACATCGGTCTGATCTCCTACCTGGCTACCTTTGCAAGAATCAACAAATACGGCTTTGTAGAGGCACCATACCGCCGCGTGGACAAAGAAACCGGCAAGGTGCTCGACGAAGTAGAATATATGACTGCTGACCGCGAGGATGAGTTCATCGTCGCACAGGCAAACGAACCGCTGACCGAAGAAGGCACCTTTGCCAACAAGATGGTATCGGTTCGTCACCGCGACATGGTTAAAATCGTAGAGCGTGAACAGGTAGACTACATGGACGTATCTCCAAAGATGGTTGTATCGGTTGCAACTGCGATGATCCCGTTCCTGGAGAACGACGATACCAACCGTGCGCTGATGGGTGCGAACATGCAGCGTCAGGCAGTTCCGCTTCTCAAGACCGAGAACCCAATCGTTGGTACCGGTATGGAGTATAAAGCGGCAGTTGACTCCGGCGTTTGCGTTGTTTCCGACGTCAACGGCGTGGTTGACCGCGTAGACGCGACTAAGGTCGTTGTCAGAACCGATGAGGGAGAGCTGAAAAACTTCCACATCATCAAGTTCATGCGCTCCAACCAGGGCACTTGCTTCAACCAGCGTCCAATCGTCAGCGCAGGCGAACGAGTTACCGTTGGTCAGGTACTGGCAGATGGTCCTGCGACCAGCAACGGCGAGATTTCGCTGGGTAAAAATGCGCTGATCGGCTTTATGACCTGGGAAGGCTACAACTACGAGGACGCGGTCCTGCTCAACGAGAGAATGGTCCGCGACGACGTATATACCTCCATTCATATCGAGGAACACGAAATCGAAGCGCGTGACACCAAGCTCGGACCGGAAGAGATTACCCGCGACATTCCAAACGTGGGCGAGGATGCTCTGAAGGAATTGGACGAGCGTGGCATCATCCGCATCGGTGCAGAGGTACATTCCGGCGACATTCTGGTCGGTAAGGTTACCCCGAAGGGTGAAACCGAGCTGAATGCAGAGGAAAGACTGCTGCGCGCCATCTTCGGTGAAAAGGCAAGAGAGGTCCGCGATACCTCCCTGCGCGTTCCACACGGCGAATACGGCATCATCGTGGATGTCAAGGTGTTCACCAGAGAAAATTCGGATGAGCTTTCTCCGGGTGTCAACATGGTCGTTCGCTGCTATATCGCACAGAAACGTAAGATCTCCGTCGGAGATAAGATGGCGGGACGTCACGGAAACAAGGGTGTTGTTTCCCGCATCCTGCCGCAGGAAGATATGCCGTTCCTGGAGGACGGACGTCCGCTGGACATCGTGCTCAACCCACTGGGCGTACCTTCCCGTATGAATATCGGTCAGGTTCTGGAGGTCCACCTTGGACGTGCGGCAGCAGAGCTTGGCTGGAAGATCATGACACCGGTATTTGACGGTGCAAACGAAAACGACATCAAGGAATGCCTTGAGATGGCAGGACTGCGCGGCGATGGTAAGACCATCGTTTACGACGGACGTACCGGTGAGCCGTTCGACAACCCGGTTACCGTCGGCTATATGTACTACCTCAAGCTGCATCACCTGGTAGACGATAAGATCCACGCACGTTCCACCGGTCCATACTCTCTGGTTACTCAGCAGCCTCTGGGTGGTAAAGCTCAGTTCGGCGGTCAGCGTTTCGGTGAGATGGAGGTTTGGGCACTGGAGGCTTACGGTGCAGCTTATACCCTGCAGGAAATCCTGACGGTTAAGTCGGACGATGTCATCGGACGTGTAAAGACCTTCGAGGCAATCGTAAAAGGCAAAAACGTGCCGAAGCCGGGTATCCCAGAGTCCTTCAAGGTACTCATCAAAGAGCTGCAGTCGCTGTCGCTGGATGTCAAGGTGCTGGATAAGAACAACGAGGAGATCGACCTCAAGCAGGATTTGGATGATGATGTTGGCTTCAACGGCGGCGAACGCTACCAGGAGGAGGACGATGGTACCACCTTCCAGAGCGAAAATGTTGCAGTTGACTCCGAATTTGAGGACAGCTTTGCTGTGGAACATCCAGATCTTCCAGAGGAAGATGATTTCGGCGGACTGCTGGATGAATTCTCTGACTTTGGTCTTGATGATAACGAAGATAATATGTAATAAAGGAAGAAGGGGTCGTATCAATGGAATTTAATGTGTTCGAGTCTATTAAAATCGGCTTGGCTTCTCCGGAAAAAATCAGGGAATGGTCCTATGGCGAGGTAAAAAAACCGGAAACCATCAACTACCGCACCCTGAAGCCAGAACGCGATGGTCTGTTCTGCGAGCGTATCTTTGGTCCTACCAAGGACTGGGAGTGTTACTGCGGCAAGTATAAACGCCTGCGCTATAAAGGCAAGATCTGTGAGCGCTGCGGAGTTGAGGTCACCAAATCCAAGGTCCGCCGCGAAAGAATGGGTCACATCGAGCTGGCAGCTCCGGTTTCCCACATCTGGTACTTTAAGGGTACCTCCTCCAGAATGGGTCTGCTGCTGAATATGTCGCCCAGACTTCTGGAAAAGGTGCTGTACTTTGCTTCTTATATCGTAACCGATCCGGGAACCACCAATCTGAAAAAATACACCCTTCTTTCCGAGAAGGAATACCGCGATATGCGCGAGGCATATGAGGACGAGTTTGAAGCAGCAATGGGTGCAGAAGCCATCAAAAAGCTGCTGGAGGACCTCGACCTCGAACAGCTCTCCAGAGAGCTGAAGGACGAGCTGGAAACCCTTCCGGTTGGTCAGAAGAGAGCCAGAATCCTCAAAAGACTGGAGGTCGTTGAAGCGTTCCGCCTCAGCGGCAACCAGCCTTCCTGGATGATCATGGACGTTGTTCCGGTCATCCCGCCGGACATCCGTCCGATGGTACAGCTGGACGGCGGCAGATTTGCCACCAGCGACCTGAATGATCTGTACAGAAGGGTCATCAACCGCAACAACCGTCTGAAAAAGCTGATCGAGCTGGGCGCACCGGACATCATCGTGCGCAACGAGAAGAGAATGCTGCAGGAATCGGTCGACGCGCTGATTGACAACGGACGTCACGGCAGACCGGTAACCGGTCCAAACAATCGTCCGCTCAAATCCCTGTCCGATATGCTCAAAGGTAAACAGGGTCGTTTCCGTCAGAACCTGCTGGGTAAACGTGTAGACTACTCCGGTCGTTCGGTAATCGTTGTCGGACCGGACCTGAAGATGTACCAGTGCGGTTTGCCAAAGGAGATGGCGCTCGAGCTGTTCAAACCATTCGTTATGAAACGTCTGGTTGACCAGGAGATTGCCACCAACATTAAAAATGCCCGCAAGATGGTGGACAGAGCTTCGATGAAAGAAGTTTGGGATGCACTGGAAGTTGTCATCAAGAACCATCCGGTTCTGCTCAACCGTGCGCCTACCCTGCATCGTCTGGGTATCCAGGCGTTTGAGCCGATCCTGGTAGAGGGTCGTGCAATCCGTCTGCACCCACTGGTATGTACCGCCTTCAACGCCGACTTCGACGGCGACCAGATGGCGATTCACCTCCCGCTGTCCGCAGAAGCGCAGGCAGAAGCGCGCTTTTTGATGCTGGCAGCAGGCAACCTGCTCAAACCGTCGGATGGTCGTCCTGTTACCATCCCGACACAGGATATGATCCTCGGCTCCTACTACCTGACCATGGTACGCGATGACGAGCCGGGCGCAGGAAAAGTATTCCGCAACTTCGATGAAGCCAAGATGGCATATGACACCGGCGTCGTTGGACTGCATGCACCGATCAAGGTTCGCGTATCCAAGGAAATTGAGGGCAAGACCATCAGCCGCATCATCGACGCTACCGTCGGACGCATCATCTTCAACGACCCGATTCCACAGGATTTGGGTTTTGTAGACAGAACCGATTCGGAAAAACAGTTTGACCTTGAGGTCACCTTCCTGGTACGTAAAAAACAGCTCGGTCAGATCATCGACAAGTGCATCCGCTCCTGCGGTACTGTGCGCACCTCCGAGATTCTGGACCGCATCAAAAACCAGGGCTTTAAATATTCCACCAAGAGCGGCTTGACCGTCGCTGTCCGCGATGCGCTGATTCCTGAGAACAAACAGGAGCTGATTGCACAGGCGGATGAAAAGGTTGCACAGATCAAACGTCAGTACGACCGTGGTCTGATTTCGGACGATGTACGTTACGACCGTGTTATCAAGGTTTGGAACGACACCACCGAGATGGTTAAGAAGGAACTGAGCACCACATTCGGTGAGCGCAACCCGATCTATATGTTTGCAGATTCCGGTGCGCGAGGCTCTATGGAGCAGATCCGTCAGCTGGCAGGTATGCGCGGACTGATTGCAAATACCTCCGGTAAAGCCATCGAAATCCCAATCAAATCCAACTACCGTGAAGGTCTGAACATCTTGGAGTACTTCCAGTCCTCCCGAGGCGCTCGTAAAGGTCTGGCAGATACCGCGCTGCGTACTGCGGACTCCGGTTACCTGACCCGTCGTCTGGTAGACGTTTCGCAGGATGTTATCGTCCGCAGCGACGACTGCGGCACCCATGAGGGTATCGTGGTTTATGACATCACCGACAGCGGACGTGTCATCGAAAGTTTGGCAGAGCGTCTGACCGGACGTTACCTGGCAGACGATGTCGTTCATCCAGAGACCGGCGAGGTTCTGGCAACCCGCGAAAAGATGATCGACGAAAAGACTGCACAGAAGATCGTCGATGCAGGCATCACACAGGTTAAGATTCGCTCCATCCTCAACTGTCAGGCGAAGAAGGGTGTCTGCGCGAAGTGCTACGGCGCCAACCTTGCAAACGGTCAACCGGTCGGCATTGGTGAGGCAGTCGGTGTTATCTCCGCACAGTCCATCGGTGAGCCTGGTACCCAGCTGACCATGCGTACCTTCCATACCGGCGGTGTCGCATCGGCAAGCGATATTACACAGGGTCTTCCAAGGGTCGAGGAGCTGTTTGAGGCAAGAAAACCGAAGAATGCGGCAATCATCAGCCACGTTTCCGGTGTTGCCAACTTCCGTCTTGACCACAAGGGCGCCAATACCGTCAACGTCACCAGCGAGGACGGAGAGGTGTTCACCAAGATCGTACCATTCGACTACAAGATTATCGTTCAGGAAGGTCAGTATGTCGAAAAAGGTCAGCTGATTACCGAAGGTTCTGTTGAGCCGGGTGAGGTTCTTGCAGTCAGCGGCGAGCTGGCAGTTCAGGACTACCTCATCAAAGAGGTACAGCGCGTATACCGTACACAGGGTGTAGATATCAACGATAAGCACATCGAGGTCATCGTTCGTCAGATGATGCGCAAGGTCCGCATCGATGACGGCGGCGATACCAAGCTGATCACCGGCTCGCTGATTGACAAATCCGAGCTGCGTGAAGCAAATGAAGAGCTGCTGGCTCTGGAGGCACAGGATGGAATCCATCGCAAACCTGCCACCTCCCATGCAGTTCTCATGGGTATCACCAAGGCTTCTCTGGCAACCGACTCCTTCATGTCGGCGGCTTCCTTCCAGGAGACCACCCGCGTCCTCACCGAGGCGGCAATCAAAGGTAAGGTCGACCCGCTCAGCGGCTTGAAAGAGAACGTTATCATCGGTAAGCTCATCCCAGCCGGAACCGGTATCATCGAGTATATCGAGCCGGAGAAGGAAGAGGAACCGGAAGAACCGATTGTGGAAGCAGAGGGCAGCGATGCCATCGTAGAAGCTCCTGAAGAAGAGCAGCAGGAAGCAGCGGCACTCTAATTTGAATCAAGTTTTTAAAGCACACCGGTGAAGTCCGGTGTGCTTTTTTTATCGAAAACAAAAGAATCATTTCACAAAAGCGGTTGTCTAAATTTGGTCATTTGTCGAATTGATAAATAGTTGCAATATGCTACAATATGCTACAATAATAGCAACACTCGGAATCAACTTCAAAGTCCAATGGTATTAAGTCAAGAGGGTGATACAAGAAAATTTTAAGTAGAACTTGGGAAAAAGCGTCATGTAGCATGGAAAAAGGCAACACCAACCAAAGCCCTGTCCCTGTAAATTTTTGAAACAGGGCTGCGACGTCAGAGCGGCAAGCGGTGCGCTCAACCCTCCGGCGGGATATACAGGCGGTTGTCCTTCAGCAGTCGAAAGACCAACCGGACCAGTTTTCTGGCAGTTAAGGCGAGTGCGCGTTTATGCTGGTACTTGTTAACCTCATGGTACTTGAGATCATAGTAGCGCCGGAACTCGGAGTCGCATCTTCTCACAGAGTTGGCGGCTTCCAACAGGTAGTAGCGGAGATATCGGTTTCCGGATTTAATCATCCGGGAGTGCTCTGCCTCGAATTCACCGGACTGGTCTTTGTGCCAGACAAGACCGGCAAACTTGGCGACAGAGGTTTGAGAATCAAAGCGGTGGATATCGCCAATCTCAGCAATGATTCCGGCGGAGTAAACCTTGCCAATGCCGGGAATGGAAGTGAGTGTGTTTGGGATAATTTCAAACTGTTGCTCAATGGCCTTGTCCAGCACTTTGACCTGTTCCTTCAGTGCCCGCATGGAGGCGATAGATACAGACATTGCCTGGTTCACAGAGTTATTCACGGTAACTGGCAGACGGTAAGAATCTCTGGCTGCACTGCGAATAGCCTTAGCTTTTGCTACTGGGTCAGCGAAGTTCCTGCCCTTTTCATCAATGAAGAAAGTCAGTTCATCCAGATCGGCGTTTGCCAGATCATCCACTGTTTCAAACTGTTCCATGAGCGCAATGGTGGTGGCGCTGGTATTTTGAATATCCTTCTCCTGAGCAATACCGGAGCATTTCAGGAATAAGTAGTTAGCAAACCGTTGTTTCTCGCGGGTCAGGTTCTGAATGACGTCAAACCTGGCTCTGGTAAGGGTTCTGAGTGCCTGGTAGCGATAGTCGTCCATATAGACCTCCTTGGCGATCCTGCCAAAACGGAGATGGTCGGCAATCACAAAGGCGTCCACGAAGTCATTCTTAGGCAGGTCGGAGTAGGCTTCTTTGAATTTCCGAACCTGCTTGGGATTGAGGACATGGATCTTCCGCTGAAACCGGCCAAGGCTGCCATCCTCCCGGAGTGCGTAAACCAAGCTGTCTCCGTAGATAGAGGTTGCCTCCAGGCCGATCACCACATCGCTGAGATGCATGGAGCTGAGCGCCGACACGATTTTCTCTGACAATATTTTAGCACCGCCCAGGTTATTCTGCACGGAAAAACTGGAGTGTTTGCTGCCGTCCGGCTTCATCAGGTAGGCCACATTGCTTCTGCTGCTCACATCAATGCCAACGAATAGTGGGTTCATTTTTTCACCTCCCCCCGTGGAGATTTCAGGCCAGCAGGCTTTGAGATACCCATGATAACCGGAGCGTCCGCAACCTCGCGTATCAGAATCATTCCGGAGAAAGCCAATGCGATAGCCC
>FR880191.1 GCA_000435195.1 Clostridium sp. CAG:169
GGCTGGGTTTGCTACTTTTCATCAAGTTGTTCCTCAAAAAAGAATAGCTCCTCAAACTTTTTGTCGAGTGCAATACATAAAATTAGAGCCAATTTAGCAGTCGGATTAAATTGCCCTGTTTCGATAGAACTAACAGTGTTCCTTGATACACCAATCATTTCTGCAAGGTCACTTTGTGAAAGTCCTTTTTCTGCTCGTGCCATTTTTAGGCGATTTTTCAACACCAAATCATTTTTCATATCATTACCCTATCACTTTCATTAAATCTCTCAACAGGTAACTCAAGAAAAAGGCAATAGCTGACAAGATTAAAACTAACGCTCCCAAAAGCTCACTTTTTTTAGAGTTCGTCTTGTATCTTCCAAAACATTCAGCACCAGTAAACGCACACCAAAAACTCATTGGAATGCAAAAATTTCCTCCCCAAAATACAAACAAAATCATGTAAGCAGCCAATGTGATACTCAAGCCTATAAAACCATACCTTCTTCCAGCATTTTCAGCATGGATTACTCCCTCATCTTCCTTTTGTTCTCGGCTCTTTCTTAAAATTTCATCCTTGTTCATATCCATTTTCCTTTCCAAGTTTTATTGTATTATTGCAAAGTTTTATTTGCAATTAAATAATAGCACTACCAAGTTTTCTTGTCAATACTTTTTCCAAGTTTTCTTTGCATTTTATTGATTAGAAGGAATAGAGGGCTACTGTCTAAATTTTTCTGTGTT
>FR880192.1:0-9751 GCA_000435195.1 Clostridium sp. CAG:169
GGTGCTTGCTAAAGCAGAGGAGCAACAGCTGATGGTGCAGCCGCCGGAATCCTCCCAGACGGTGCCCGGTCGCGGCGTCATCGCCAGCTGCGCAGACAAACGAATCGTGGCAGGAACGATGGCTCTGATGGAGATGGAGAAAATCGCCATCCCCTCTTCTGCTAACACCACTGTGCCCGACGGCTGTACTGCCATCTATCTGGCGGTAAACGAACAATATCTGGGGATGATTGCCCTTTCGGACACCATCCGACCGGACGCGAAGGAAGCGATTGCCCAGCTCAACCAGATGGGCATTGAAACGGTGATGATCACCGGCGACAACGCAGGCGCTGCCAATCTGATTGCCCGTCAGGCAGGCATCTCCTCGGTGCGTGCGCAGGTGCTGCCGCAGGATAAGCACAGTGCGGTGGAGGAATTTAAAAACAACGGCAAAATCGTTGCGATGGTCGGCGACGGCATCAATGACGCTCCCGCACTGGCAGGCGCCAACGTAGGCATCGCCCTCTCCTCCGGCACCGATGTGGCAGCCGAATCCTCGGGCATCATCCTGATGCGGGAGGACCTGCACGCGGTGGTCGATTCGCTCAAGCTGTCCCGCAAGACCATGCAGATCATCCGCCAGAATCTTTTCTGGGCGTTTATCTACAATCTGATTGGAATTCCGATTGCCGCCGGCTTGCTGGTGCTGTTCGGCGGTCCGGCATTCTCTCCGGTGTTCGGCGGTGCGGCAATGGCATTCTCCTCGGTGTCGGTCGTTTCCAACTCGCTTCGCCTGACCCGCTACAATCCAAATAAATAAACCCATTTTCTATCAACAACAGGAGGTCATCATTATGGAAATCAAATTTATCACCGAAGGCATGGCTTGTGCAAAATGTGAGGCAAGGGTCGTGGAGAAGCTCTTCTCCCTGCCCGGTGTCACCGCAGTCAAAGCCTGTGCAGCAGACGGCTCAGTCGTTGTAGAGGGCGACGGACTGGACCGCGACACATTGGCAGAAGCCATCGAGGATTTGGGATTCGACGTCATCGAGTAATTCCCCGGCAAAAGAAAAGGCGGATGGAGCAACCATCCGTCTTTTTATTTTGCAGAAGAAGTAGAGTGGTATCTCTCCAATCAACCAATAGAGGATGCGGATTTCTATGCTGATATTTATGAGCAGGTATCCAAACTGTTTTGTGTAACCCCATGGATACCATATAATGCAAAATTGTCATTATCTGTCCTCAAAAAAGACAAAAAAGAGTGTTTAGCAGCACTCAAATCTACATTGACGGCAATGCGTGAAAAATGGAAACCCCAAGAAAATCCACTTTATAGGCATTTAGAGTGTTCAGAAACAAATATTTTCTCCGAACATATTTTATCTATGCTACAAGAAGAAATGGAAAATGGTGATGAATTTGCATTTATGGAAAGCATCCAGGAGTACCAACAACTTTTACAAGAACTAAGAAATCACAACATTGCATAACAAACTCAACCTAAGTCCGCACATTGATACAGGCAAACCCACCCGAAAAGCCTGCTTTCCCCTTTCGATGGTTGCGCTCAAGCAAAACAGTATGGTATCATGATTTTGGCAAATGCGAGTTTAACAAAGGAGTGGATGGTATGACTATGAAAAAAATATTTCCTTGGCTCATCGCATCAACTGCCATTCTGCTGGCATTGCCCTGGCTTGCCGTCACATTTGTAGAAAGTGATGCCGGAATGGCAGTCAGCTTATTTCTATTTTTTGTGCTAAATCCCATCTATGCCATTTGCGCCGGAGCATACGCCGGCAGGGACGTAAAAAGATTCTGGGCATTGCCGGTCATCACCGCATTGTTCTTTTTAGCCGGAGCATGGTGGTTCTTTGAACTGGGAGAAAGCGATTTCATCCTGTATGCACTGGTCTATCTGATTTTAGGAATGGCAGCGATGCTCCTTTCCCAGTTCGTCAGGAAAAAGCGGCAGAAAAACCTTAGCCGTTCAAATGGAACTCCCATAAAATAAAATAAAATATTCCTCCGTTTGGATAACAGAAGCAAAAGCAGCAAGCCGTTTTAACCTTGCTGCTTTTTTGCACCCTGTTTTTGCAAAGGACAGGTTCCTGATCTTCGAAACGATTCTTTTGTTAGCCTAATCTAACTTTATCCGTTACTTTATGTCGAACTTTTTCTTGACAGTTCAGTTAGTCTGTGCTAAACTTACAGCAGGTCAAAAAGTTAGCTTTAGCTAATATAAAAAACAAACAAAAACAGGGGGAGGAAAACGTGATGCCATTAACCTACGCACCGATCGGAGAACCTGCGGTCATCCGCAAAATTACCGGTAAGGATGAAGTTCGTCAGCATCTGGCGGAACTGGGATTTGTTGTAGGACAGCAGGTCACAGTCGTTTCGTCCCTGGCGGGCAACCTGATCATCAACGTCAAAGGCAGCCGCATCGCACTGGACGCCGCAATGGCACAGCGGGTGATGCTTTAGGCTTTCTTTGGGCTAAAAATAGCAACAGGAGGGATATGGAATGAAAACACTCAAGGACACAAAACCGGGCGAAACGGTCACCATCGTCAAGCTGCACGGAGAAGGTGCTGTCAAGCGGCGCATCATGGACATGGGGTTGACCAAGGGAACACAGGTCTATGTCAGAAAGGTGGCTCCGCTGGGAGACCCGATCGAAGTCAATGTGCGCAGCTATGAGCTTTCTCTTCGCAAAGCCGATTGCGCTCAAATCGAAGTGACCGCCTAAAAGACAGCGTCGAAAAAGCAGGCGCTGTTTTTTCAGGAGTTTGGGTTAGCAGTAACTAATCAGACAATCTAGAAAAGAGGATGGACTATGGAGTATAAAATTGCATTAGCCGGAAACCCCAACTGCGGCAAAACCACCATGTTCAACGATTTGACCGGCAGCAGCCAGTATGTCGGCAACTGGCCGGGCGTCACCGTTGAGAAAAAGGAAGGAAAGCTGCGCACCAACAAGCAGGCAATCATTCAGGACCTACCGGGCATCTATTCCCTTTCCCCCTACACATTGGAGGAGGTGGTCACCCGAAATTATCTGGTCGGCGGACATCCCGATGCGATGATCAACATTGTGGATGCTTCCAACCTGGAGCGAAATCTTTACCTGACCACCCAGCTGCTGGAAATCGGTGTCCCGATGGTCATTGCTCTGAATATGATGGATTTGGTGCGCAAAAACGGCGACCAGATAGACCTGAAAAAATTGTCGGAGCAGCTGGGCTGTCCCATCATCCAAACCAGCGCTGTCAAAGGAGAAGGCAGCAGCGAGGTCGCACAGGCTGCTCTTTCGCTGGCACAAAGCAAAGCAGCTCCTCCGGCTCCCCTTGTCTTCAGTGAGCAGCTGGAAGATATTCTGCACACCATCTCTCACCTGATTCAGGGACGCTGTCCGGCACAAAATCTTCGCTGGTACACCATCAAGCTGTTTGAGCGGGACGAAAAAGCGCTGGAGCAGCTTTCCCTCGACCAGTCCATCCTGGATGAGATTGAGTCGCTGCGAAAGCAGGCGGAGGAACTTTTCGACGATGATACCGAAAGCATCATCACCCACGAACGTTACCTCACCATCGCCAACCTTCTCAAAGGCTGCTACCGTAAAAAAGCCAACCGTCAGCTGACCACCAGCGACAAGATCGACCGCATTGTCACCAACCGCATCCTCGCGCTGCCGATTTTTGCCCTGGTCATGTTTGTCATCTACTATCTATCCATCACCACCGTCGGCACCATGATGACCGACTGGGTCAATGACGTTTTGTTCACCGAAATTATCCCGCCGGCAGTGGAAGGGTGGCTGGTATCGCTTAACACCGCTCCATGGCTGCAATCGCTTCTGCTGGACGGCGTGATTGCCGGTGTCGGCGCTGTTCTGGGCTTCCTGCCGCAGATGATGGTCCTCTTCCTGCTGCTGGCTCTGCTGGAGGACTGCGGCTACATGGCGCGCATCGCCTTCATCATGGACCGCATCTTCCGCCGTTTCGGTCTGTCGGGTAAATCCTTCATCCCCATGCTGATTGGTTTAGGCTGTGGCGTTCCTGCGGTTCAAGCAAGCCGTACCATCGAAAATGACCGCGACCGCAAGATGACCATTATGACCACCACCTTTATCCCCTGTTCGGCAAAGCTTCCCATCATCGGACTGATTGCCGGTGCGCTGTTTAACGGCTCCGGCTGGGTTGCTACCTCCGCTTACTTTGTCGGCATTGCTGCCATCATCGTTTCGGGTATCATCCTCAAAAAGACCACCCTCTTTGCCGGTGATCCGGCTCCCTTTGTTATGGAGCTGCCTGCTTACCATCTTCCAAGCATCAAGGGCGTACTGATTCATATGTGGGATCGTCTGAAAGCCTTTGTCCGCAAGGCAGGCACCATCATCTTCCTTTCTTCCATCGTCATCTGGTTCCTTTCCAGCTTCAACTTCAAATTGCAGATGGTGGATACCCAGCAATCGATCCTGTCCTCTTTGGGCAAACTGATTGCACCGCTCTTTGCTCCTTTAGGATGGGGACACTGGGAAGCTGCGGTCGGCACCATCACCGGTCTGGTTGCAAAGGAAAACGTAGTGGCTACCCTGGGCATCCTGTTTGGATTTGCCGAAGTTGCTGAAAACGGCGATGAGATTTGGACCTTGTTCGCCCAGAATTTCACTGCACTTTCTGCTTATTCCTTCCTGGTATTCAATCTCCTGTGCGCACCTTGCTTTGCTGCCATCGGCGCCATCCGCCGAGAGATGGGCAGTGCAAAATGGACCTGGATTGCCATCGGTTATCAGTGTATTTTTGCCTACATCATTTCGCTGATTATCTTCCAGCTGGGCAACTGGTTCACCACCGGCATCCTGTCGATTGGCACCGTCGTCGGCATTCTTCTGCTGGCAGTAATGGTCTACCTGTTGGTCCGTCCGGCTCCAGATGGAAAAAGCAAAAAGATGAAGGCTGCTAAAACAGTCGCATAAAAAGCCCGATTATCGAAAGGAGCTGTTGCGGATATGAAACTGACCGCCGGAAAATTGCGTTACCTGATGACAGTGGACGGACTGCAAGGCAGTCTGCCAAAGGTGCGATGCATTGATGTTGCCGTTCAGCTGGGCATCTCACGCGCTTCGGTCTGCAAGATGCTTTCCTCACTCAGCCGTGAAGGTCTGTTGGAGCAGTTGCCGGACAAATCCCTGCACATCACTCCTCTGGGCTGCCAGATGACCGAACAGTATGCGCAGCAGTATCAAAAGCTGTACCCGGTCTTTCATCAGATGGGCTTGAGCGAATTTGATGCACAGGAATGTGTGATGGCTCTGCTTTCTCAGCTGTCCGAACAGACCCTAAAAAATGTCTGCGCCTGTTTTACACCACAGGCATCCAGCTTATCTGCTTAAAACATTCAAAATCGGCTCGGTCCCATTGAGAAATAGGACCGAGCCGGTTTTATTTTTATTATGACAGATTCACGAACAGCACTCCAGCAGGCGCTGCACCAGCGGATTATTGTTTTCCGGGTGATAGATGAGCATTTCCTCCATACACAGCTCCTTTTGCGGGATGCTGATGCGCAGAAAGTTTTCCTGTTCATAGCGCATACTGGTGGTCACATCCAGGCTGAGGACCGCTGTACGGTTGATCAGTCCCATCGGGATGACCACATCCGCATTGTCTATCAGCTCGATTTTCTCCCGCTCACGCACGGTGAAATTATATCGTCCCTGCAAAAAGCACCACAACAGACGGCTGATATATACCCGTTGGACACATTTGAGAAGGGTCTCCAAACTCGGTTCCTTCATTCGTTCGTCAGACCACTCCACCGGCAGCATCAGCTGAAGAGGGCGCAGACCCAACCGGTGATTCATCAACCCTTTAAGCGAGCGCTGCGGCAGATGACCAAACCCCAAATCATACCTCCTGTCACGCAGCAGTCGGGCTAATTGCTCGGGTTGGAGGCAGTGCTCAAGTTCGACCTCCACCTCCGGGTATCGTGCCTTGAGCCTGCTTAAAACATGAATCAGGCTGTCGCTGTTTCGGACACCGACCACACCAATTTTCAGCTTGTGCCGGTTTCCTTCCAGTGAAATCTGCTTTGCCTGTGTGACCGCCAGCTCATACTGCTCCTGCAATTTTTTTGCCTGTTCCAGAAAATACTCTCCTTTTCCGGTCAGGCGCACATGGCGACCGCTGCGGGCAAACAGCTCACATTGCAGCTCCTTTTCCAGCGAAGCAATTTGCTGACTGATGGCGGATTGCGCCACCCCGCACTCCCGTGCCGCTTTGGTAAAGCTGCTGTTGGTCGCTGCGCTGATAAAATAATCCAGCTTTTCAATCGACATACTTTTCCTCCAAAATTCCCAGCAGGTGTTTGAGCGGTCGCAGAGTATCCTCACGTCGGTACAGCACCTTCCAGCTTCCAAACGCTCCGGCATCATCCAACGGTCTGACTGCCATTCCCTGCGGTTCTGCATCAAAAATTCCCTGCGGCACCAACGCCATCCCCATTCCTGCGCGTATCATAAAAAACAGACTATCGCTGTCCTGTGCAATGAGGTTTCCGCTGGCAGACAGCTTTAATTCCTCGAGCAGTCTGCGGTAATGGCGTGCAAATTCCTCATCCTGGGCAGCCGGCAGAATGAAACTGTGCTCGCGCAGCATGGTGCAGCTTAAATGATTGCTTGCTGCCAGTGGGTCGTCCTGTGACATCAGTACCGCACAACCTTGTGTGCAGATATTTTTCATAGAAATCCCCTTCGGAAGCTGTCGAAACTCTCCCCAGCTGAAGACCATCTCCCCCTGACGCTCCAGAAGCCAGCGCTCTGCCGACATTCCGCACCCGTGTACAAGCTCCAGGTGCAGCGTGGGAAATGGTATGTGCAAATCACCCAATGTACGGGAAAGCAGCGGAGAAATGCCCAATGCCCCGGTACATACAACCATTTGCATCCGTTCTTCGGAGATATGCCGCAGCTGCTCAACCCCATTGTCATAGTCATTGACAAAGCGCATCATTGAGGTATAGAATGATTGACCTGCCGGTGTCAAACGCACCTTGCGGGAGCTTCGGTCAAACAGCGCAAAGCCCAGCTCTTCCTCCAGCGAGCTCATCTGTCGACTGATGGCAGGCTGGGCGATGTGACATTCCTGGGCGGCTTTTGTAAAATTCAGATGCTTTGCCACACTCAAAAAGTATCCTATTTTTTCGATTTTCATTCTTTCACCCAATCTGTTCTATTTTTATTCATTTTATCACGCATTCGGAATATTCTCTAATCAGTTTTATTTATCATAAAGCATATATCCATTTAAAAAACCAATCTGCTGCTTTTTCCTCTTTGTTTTTTTCCTTGTTTTTATGCCATTTTCCGGCTGTTTGCTGCTTCTGCTCCCTTTGTGCAGCAAACACGCAAAACCAATTTATCTTTTTTTTCTATCTATCGTTAAGTTTCTATCAATAAAATCTATTCCGCACGTTTTTTGTTGTTTTTTGTCATAAAATTTCTCGTATGAATTTGCATCTTTTTTCTTTTATCACAAAAAGGTATCTCTTCATCATTATTTAATATTTTAAAAAATCATGAAGATGTATTATACTATATTTGCAATTCAGGCGGTAAAAAATGTACATTACTGCTAAAATCCAGCAGGAGCTGCCGCCAAAATCATTATTCAATGGAAAAGGAAGCGTGATGTATTCATGAATCATCCACATTCGTCACCTCAACAGTCGGTGGAGAAATCCAAGGCGATTGAAAACTGGAGCAAGCAGGTGGCTAATCTGACCAGACAGGAACTGATGGAACTGGAAGAAAAAGAAAAAACTCCCTTTCAAAAGTTTCTGGACATCGTCATCGTTGTTCTTCCGTTGGTGTGCGGATTGATCTCCGTCTGTGAGTATCAGTTCCTTCCAAACAATTCTGCCAACCGCAAACCGTACACCTATCTGGTGCTTCTGCTGATTTTAATTGGCATATATGCGGTGCGCGCTGTTTATTCGGCAATCAAGAGCAAACGCGGCGACCGCCAGCCCTTCCAGAAGATTCGCCATCAGGCGCCTTTGTTTGCAGCCTTTTTCCTCCTGCTGGCAATCTACGACTACCTCACCTTAAAAACCGGCATCCTGACCCAGCCGTTCGTACCATGCTTAAACAGCATCATCAACATCGCCTGGGAGGACCGCAATACCATCCTTGTCAGCACTCTGCACACCCTGCGCCTGCTGTTCTTAGGTTACTTCATCGGTATCTCGGTCGGACTGGTCACCGGTATTGCCTGCGGTTACAGCAAACGCATCCGCTACTGGGTGGACCCAATCATCAAATTCTTAGGTCCTATCCCGACCTCCACCTGGATTCCGATTATCATGGTTGTTTGCAGCTCCCTGTTTAAAGGCGCTATCTTCATCATCGCCTTGGGCTCCTGGTTTGCCGTCACCGTTGCTTCGATGACCGGTATCTCCAATGTAGACAAAGAATACTTTGAAGCTGCCCGCACCCTGGGCGCTACTGAACGTCAGCTGGTCTTTAAGGTTGCCATTCCACACGCAATGCCAAGCATCCTGCAAGGTATGACACAGGCAATGAGCAGCGCCTGCACCGCCATCATGATTGCTGAAATGATGGGTGTAAAGGCAGGTCTGGGCTGGTACATGACCTGGGCAAAATCCTGGGCAAGCTACGACAAGATGTTTGCAGCGCTGTTTGTCATCTGCTTCATCTTCACCATCGTTACCAAGACCCTTGCCCTGATCAAGAAACGCGTACTTCGCTGGCAGATTGGAGTTGTGAAATAAATGGCGGAAAATGTTGTATTGAAACTGGACAACGTGTCCAAGAGCTTTGCCAAGGTTGAGAAGGACGAAATCACCCATGCGTTGGGCAACATCAACCTTGAGATGAGAAGCGGCGAATTCATCAGCCTGGTCGGAACCTCCGGCTGCGGCAAATCCACCATCCTTCGCTTGATTGCAGGACTGATTACCCCTACCATGGGTCGATTGACTGTCAACGACCAGGAAATCACCGGACCGGACCCGGAGCGCGGCATGGTGTTCCAGCGCCCGACCCTTTTCCCATGGCTGACTGTAGAGAAAAACATTGCCTTCAGCTTAAAGATGCAGAACAAGCTCAAGGGTAATGAGGACAAGGTAGAGCGGATGCTTCGTCTGATCGGTCTGGAGGACTTTAAGGACGACTATCCGGGACAGCTTTCCGGTGGTATGGCACAGAGGGTCGCTCTGGTGCGCTCGCTCATCAATGAGCCGCCGATTCTGCTGCTGGACGAGCCTCTGGGCGCGCTGGACGCTTTTACCCGTATGAATATGCAGGACGAGATTCTGTCCGCATGGAAAGAGCGCAAGCAGCTTGCCATCATGGTCACCCACGATGTAGACGAAGCCATCTACATGGGCACCCGCGTCATTGTCATGGAGGCAAATCCGGGTCGCATCAAAGCAGATATTCCGCTTACAATGGATTATCCCCGCAACCGAAGCAGTTCACAGTTTGTTGCGTATCGTAACCAGATTCTGGAGATGCTCAACTACGGTGCAAAGGAATAAATGTTCCTGCTGCCGGTTTCGGTCATAATAAAACATATCCAATCCATTCTAATTAAAAAGGAGAAACGAATTCAATGAAAGCAAAAAAATTGCTCAGCATCCTGTTGGCAGCTATGATGGTCGCTTCCTTTGCTGCTTGCGGCAACAGTGAAAGCACTTCGGCACAAACACAGGCTCCCGCTACACAGACCGAGGAGAAAGC
>FR880192.1:9761-14179 GCA_000435195.1 Clostridium sp. CAG:169
TATCTTTGTATTTAAATACTCCCGACCGAGGAGAAAGCTGAAGAAGCAAAAGAGGAAAAAACAGAAGAGAAGGCAGAAGAAAAGAAGGAAGAGACCTCCTCTGGTTCCAACAAGACCTTTGAAATCACCGATAAAGGTGAACACATCGACTCTTTTGAAGCTTCTACCTCCGGTCAGTGGGACAAGATGTTTGCTCCCGTTACCATCGAAGGACGCGCACAGGAAATCGGCGATTTGGCTCCTACCGCTGAAGAGCAGGCTGCTATGGAAAAAGAACCTGCTTACGGCAAACCAATCAAGTTCTATCTTGCAGACGGCTGCACCTCCGGTCCTACCGTTGCAAACATCCTGGGATACTATGAAGAAGCCGGTCTGACCGCTGAAGGATTCAAGGGTACCTCCTACACCGAGGCACTGGGTACCCAGCAGGCAGACGTAGCCGTTGGTCACATCGCAACCATGCTGGTTCCTTCCACCAACGGTGTTGACCTGACCTTCGTTGGCGGCGCACACATCGGCTGCAAATCGCTGTATGTTCTGGCTGACAGTGAGTACAACACCACCGCAGACCTGAAAGGCACCTCCATCTCGGTTCCAAACGGCATTGGCGCTTCCGACTACAATATCACCAGCCTGCTGCTGGATGCAGACGGCATCAACCCACAGACCGACGTCAACCTGATGCAGGTCAGCACCGACGCTTGCGTTGCTTCGATGGAAAACGGTGAGATCTCCGCTGCTCTGCTGTCCGATACCTTTGCATACAACATGGTAAAAGACGGCAAGCTCAAATGTATCCGCTCTCTGCTGGACGAGGACTTCGCGGATGAACCATGCTGCATCATCGCAATGAACGGCACCTTCGTAAAAGAAAACCCAACCATCTCCAAGAAGGTTCTGCAGTGCGTACAGAAAGCTCATCAGTGGATGCGCGAAAACCCAGAGGAAGCAACCCAGGTTCTGATCGACGAAGGCATGAACAGCGAAGACCTTGAGATGAACACCATGCTCAACAACTCGCTCCAGTTTGGTCTGGACCAGGATTTCACCGCAGTTTCCCTGGAACACGTTGTAGAAAAGTACATCCGTCTGGGTCTGATCACCGCTACCGACAGTGTCGAAGAGGTTATGGACAAAGTATGGAGCCCTGTTCTGTAAGATAAGATAGATAAAGAAGAAAGACAGAAATCTAAGACAAGAAACGAAGGATGAAAGCTATGAATCAGATTAAAAAAGTACTGTGTGTCGCTTTGTGTGCTGCTATGATCCTCTCCTTTGCAGGATGCGGCGGTCAGGATAACACCACTGCTCAGGCACCTGCTCAGACCACCGAGCAGCCTGCAGAAGAAAAGAAGGAAGAAGCTCCTGCTGAGGAAAAGAAAGAGGAAGAGGAGAAAAAAGAAGAGGCTTCTGCTAAAGAAGACGGCAAAAAAGCTCCTCTCTTCCCTGTCACCGATGTTATCACCTCTTCCCCTTACTATGAGGAGTTTGATCTGACCCCAACCGCTGAAGAAAAAGCAGCGATGGAAACTGAACCAATGCATGGTCAGACCATCAAGTACTGGTACGACGGCGGCAACTGCACCTCCGCACCGTATATTGCACAGAAGCTGGGACTGTTTGAGGAATGTGGTATCCAGACCGAGTGCCTGAACGGTACCGCTGTAAAAGAAGCATTGGGTACCAACGCAGCTCAGTTTGGTGTCAGCCACATCGCTTCTCTGCTGGTTCCGATCACCAACGACGTTAACTACACCTTCATCATGGGCGCGCACGTTGGCTGTAAATCCCTGTACGTTCTGGGCGACAGCGACTACAAGAGCACCGAAGATTTGAAGAACACCCGCATTGCAGTTCCAAACGGCATCGGCAACAGCGACTACAACATCACCGCACGTCTGCTGGACAAAGACGGCATCAACCCGCTCACCGATGTAGAGCTGACCCCTGTTGAATCGAGCGCCTGCGTAGCTGCTATGCAGAACGGCGAAATCTCCGCTGCCCTGCTCTCCGATACCTACGCTTACAAGATGGTGCAGGACGGCACCCTGCGTCTGGTTCGTTCCCTGCTGGATGAGGACTTTGCTCATGAGCCATGCTGCGTAGTGGCTATGAACAACGATTTCCTCAATGAAAACCCGGTAACTGCCAAGAAACTCACCCAGTGCCTGAAGAAAGCCAGCAACTGGATGCGCAACAACCCGGAAGAGGCTGTCAACATGCTGCTGGACGACGGCAAAATCAGTGGTGACTATGACATGAACCTGGAGCTGTGGAACACTCTGAAGTTCGGTCTGACCGATGAGTACACCAAAGCCGGTCTGGAGCAGATTATTGATGACTACATCCGCCTGGGTCTGATTACTTCTACTAAGGATGCAGACGCTCTGCTGGAAAAAGCATGGCATCCACAGGCACCTGAAGCTTAAAAACATCCTCGCTTTTATCGTTTCCGTTTTACCCGACTGTCCCAACAAGGGCAGTCGGGTATTTTTTTATCTTTTTTAAGATTGTGAACAAGTCTTTTTTACAATTTGACTTTTTTGTAAAAAGAAACTGAAAAAAGGATATATTTTCTGCTCGAAACATGTTATAGTATAGAAGGATTTGTGATTGAGACCCTCTGCCAAACCCCATTGATTTTAAAAATTTCATCTAAGGAAGGATTTCAAGATGTTAGGAATAAAAAGCACTAAAAAAGGCGCCCCAAAAAGGAATGCGCATCATCATCGTCGGCTGCGGCAAGGTCGGAACGACCCTGATTGAACAGCTCAGCCGGGAAGGGCATGACATCACCATCATCGACCGTTCCGCCAAACTGGTACAAACGCTGACCGACCTGTACGATGTCATGGGCATTGTGGGCAACGGCGCCAGCTACAGTGTACAGATGGAAGCAGGCATTGAAAACGCTGACCTGCTGATTGCTGTCACCGAATCGGACGAGCTGAATCTGCTATGCTGTACCGTTGCCAAGCGCGTCGGCGACTGTGCTGCCATTGCCCGTGTACGCACACCCGATTACAGCACAGAGGTCGGTTATCTGCGCGACAAGCTGGAGCTTGCCATGATCATCAATCCTGAACTGGAGGCTGCCAACGAGGTCGCCCGCATCCTGTATCTGCCCACCGCACTGGAGGTCAACTCCTTTGCACACGGACAGGCGGAGCTGATCAAATTTAAGATTCCCGACGGCAATATGCTCGACAATATCAGCATTACACATCTGGGCAAAAACATCGCCCACAATGTGCTGATTTGTGCGGTGGAACGAGATGGCGAGGTTTACATTCCTTCTGGAAACTTTACCTTAAAAAAAGACGATGTCCTCTCCTTTGTTGCTTCCCGCAAGGCAGGCAAAGACTTTTTGGAAACCATCGGCTTTAAAACCAATCATGTCAAAAGCACTATGATTATCGGCGGCGGCAAAGCAGCCTACTATCTGGCGCGCCAGCTGCTGAAGATGGGCATTTCTGTTAAAATCATCGAAATCGACAAAGCCCGCTGTGAGGAACTGAGTATTCTGCTGCCCAAAGCCATCATCATCAACGGCGACGGCACCAACGAGGCACTGCTCAAGGAGGAAGGCATCGAGTACACCGAATCCTTTGTTCCGCTGACCGGCATCGACGAGGAAAATATCCTGCTGACCCTGCACGCCAAACAAGTCTCCCACGCCAAGGTCATCACCAAAATCAACCGCATCACCTTCAAAAGCGTCATCAGCGGACTGAACCTGGGCAGTGTGGTCTATCCGCGATACATCACCTCGGAAACCATCATCGCCTATGTTCGCGCCAGGCACAATTCCCTCGACAGCAACATCGAAACGCTCTACCATATGTTTGACCACCGGGTGGAAGCCATCGAATTTCGTGTCGGGGAAAAATCCGCTGTCACCAATATTCCACTGATGAATCTTCCTTTAAAGAAGGATTTGTTGCTGTCCTTCATCAACCGCAACGGCAGAATCATCATCCCCAGCGGTCAGGACTGCATCAAGGTGGGCGACACCGTAATGATTGTGACCACCCACACCGGCTTCAACGACATCCTGGATATTCTGGACGAGGAGAGGTAAGCGGCAATGAACAAATCTATGATACGGTATATCCTGGGATATATCCTCGCCATGCAGTCGGCACTGATGCTGCTGCCGGTGGTGGTCGCAGCCATCTACCGGGAGCAGGAGGGTATCTACTACCTGGGCGTAGCTTTGACCGGAGCGGTCATCGGTGGACTGATTGTGCGCAAAAAACCGGATGAGTCCATCTTCTACCTCAAAGAGGGCTGCATTGCCACCGCACTGGGTTGGATTATGATGAGCCTGTACGGCTGTCTGCCGTTTGTGCTGACCGGCGAAATCCCCTGCTTCACCGATGCTCTGTTTGAAACCGTTTCCGGTTTTACAACCACCG
>FR880192.1:14226-18821 GCA_000435195.1 Clostridium sp. CAG:169
TAAGCGATGTGGAGGCTTTGTCCTACTGCTCTCTGTTCTGGCGCAGCTTCACCCATTGGATTGGCGGCATGGGGGTACTGGTCTTTTTGCTGACCATCCTGCCGCTGAGCGGTGGTTCTCACATCAATCTGATGCGCGCAGAAAGCCCGGGACCCTCGGTCGGCAAACTGGTGCCCAAGGTCAAACACACCGCACGCATCCTGTATATCATCTATCTTGGGATGACGGTCATCGAAATCCTGCTGCTCCTGTTGGGGGACATGCCTTTGTTCGATGCGCTGACCACCGCCTTTGGCACTGCCGGCACCGGCGGATTTGGCATCAAAAACACCAGCATGATGGATTACTCCCCCTATTTGCAGTGGGTCGTCACCATCTTTATGGTTCTGTTCGGTGTCAACTTCAATGCCTATTACCTGATGCTGTTCGGCAAATTCCGGCGTGCCTTTGCTATGGAGGAGGTTCGCTGGTATCTGATTATCATCGCTTTTGCCACCGGCGTCATCTTCCTGCAAATATTGGGCAACTCGGCAGGCGTGTTTGATGCACTGACCCACTCAAGCTTTCAAGTGGCGTCGATCATCACCACCACCGGATTTTCGACCATCGACTTCGACCTGTGGCCGCAGACCAGCCGTACCATCCTGGTGCTGCTGATGTTCATTGGCGCCTGCGCAGGCAGCACCGGCGGCGGCATCAAGGTCTCCCGCTGCGTGGTCATGGTCAAAACAGTGGCAAAGGAATTAAATTCCTATATCCATCCCAGAAGCGTGCGCAAAATCAAGCTGGAGGGCAAACCGATTGACCACGAGGTGCTTCGCTCAATCAACGTCTACTTCTGCACCTATCTGCTGATTTTTTGCGGCTCCATCTTCCTGCTTTCGTTGGAGGGCAAAGACCTTGTAACCAATTTCACGGCAGTCGCTGCCACCTTCAACAATATCGGACCGGGCTTGGAGCTGGTCGGACCTACCCGCAATTTCGGCGGGTTCTCCCACTTTTCCAAGTATGTGCTGATTTTTGATATGCTGGCAGGGCGATTGGAGCTGTTCCCTCTGCTGATTCTCTTCCACCCTGCTGTCTGGAAGCAGGCATTGAGTAAAAAGGTGGAGGAAGGACAGGTTCATCCGCTTCCGCAGGATGATTTTACCACCTTTTGGTACGATTCCAAGTATTAAAATCAAAACAAGACGAGGTCTGTGTAATCAGCACAGACCTCGTCTTGTTTTTTAAAAGCGAAAACGCTTGTCCTCCCGAAAGCTGCGCCGCCCGGGATTTCCCTCACAGCGGTAAATTTTGCGCTGTTTGAGGTCGTACACCACCGACCAGACGGTGTCCTTCCCGGTGCTTCGGTCGTATTGGCAGAGAAAACCACAGTTGCCGGACAGCAGCTCCTTTGCAAAAAAGAAGGTCCACCCCGTTTCTCTTCTGCTTTAGTGCGGTATACAGCGTTTGATACCTTGTTTGCGCAAACCAGTCATCCACCTGAGGCAGATTGTATTGCTGCATCTCCTCCAGATAAAAACGGTTGGTCGCACAGACAAAAGGCTGCTGCAAGCCCTGTCGTACTGCCACCTGCTCCGCATTGCACTCTACTAAAGCAATCTCGCCTGTGCAGTCTGCCATCGTAAAGGTCTGGGAAGAGGCAATCGGCAGAACGTGCAGGGTGTGGATTGCCTCTTTTACCGTTTTGCAGCGTTCCAGAAGGTAACGCAGAAGCAATCCTGCATTCCATCCCGGCTTAGGCTGCCTCGGATATACCGCAGTCAACCCGACTGCCAACCCATGCTGATTGATTCCATCCTCCATCTCCACAAAGGCGGTTGTATTTCCTGTAAAAGCGTAGGCACCCTCGTTTAACCGATAAACCACGTTCAAATTTTGTCCTTCCAGTGCCGTCAAAAAATCGCTGTTTCTTCCCAACATCACCTGCTGTTCGGATGAGAAGGCAAAGCAGGAACAGCAGCAGGACGGCGGCAGGACATACATACCGAACAGCACTGCCTGTAAATGGCGGACATCACACTGCTGTCCATCTGCAATTCCCTGTATCTCTTCGAGGATTTCGGGATAATCCTTTTGATAAATCGGCAAACAGCTTTGTGCATAGGCAAGCCGCTCTTCTGTGATGGCAAAGGGTACCTTCTCCAAAATGATATGCTGGTTTTTCAGCAAAAGAGAACCCCAGCGATAGCCCGCTTCATAGTGTGTTCCTTTCAAATGTGCATGATACATTTTTACACGCTCCTTATCTGTCAATAAAGAGCTACCGGCAACTCTGTTCTAAAGATAACCGAATAAAAATTTTAAGTCAAGCCCCTTTTTGCTCGAAAAATCTTCCCTTTTTTCATAAGAAAACAAGCGGCACAGCAATTTTCTGCTGTGCCGCTTGCTCTTATGACAAATCTTCTATTGTGGATTTTTAAAAAACATGACACCAACGGTGTTTGGACCACAGTGGCAGGCAACGGTGCAGCCGGCACGAGCCACAATGATCTGCTCAAACCTGCCATCCTGCTCCAGTACCCGACAGGCTGCTGCAACCGCTTCTGCCGGCGCTGCGGGATGCGCCACGATGGCAGTCCCGTTTGTGCCGCAATAGTCCTGCAAGCGGTCGGCTGTGTACTGCTCGATGACCCGTTCAAAGTTGCCGCGGTACTTTTTCCCCACCGACATTTTGCCGTCTTTGACCTCGATGCAGGGCTTCAGCTTGAGGAGGTTTGCTCCCAGTGCTGTGACCGAGCTGCACCGCCCACCCTTTTTCATGTAGTCCAAGCGGTCGAGGATGAAGCTGGCATCCACATCCTGTGCAGCCTCGTTGAGTTTTTGGCAAATTTGCTGCGGCTCCATCTGCTGTGTCTGTGCCAGATATGCTGCCAACAGCACCAGCAAGCCTTGTCCGCTGGAAAGATTTGCCGAATCCACCACATACACCTGTTCAAACTGTCGGGCAGCCACACAGGCATTCTGGTAGCAGCTGGAAAAGCCCGAACCGATGGTGATGACGATGACCGCATCATAAGCTGCACGATAAGCGGCAAAGGCGTCGACATATTCCTGCGGATTGATGGAGGCGGTGGTACAGATCTCTCCTCCGGCATCCACATAGGAAAAAATATCCGATGGTGTAATCTGCACGCCATCCAACAGGCTTTCTTCCCCTTTGGTGATATGCAGCGGCAGCAGGGTAATCTGATACTCCTTTAGCAGCTGCTCGGGCAGGTCACAGGTGGTGTCCGAAATAATTTTGATCTTCAATGCAAACCTCTTCCCTTCCGTCAGCTGTTGATTGGGCATCCCTCAAAACAGCTGTAGTCCGGTCATCGAAATTTTTCCCTACTTCTTCTGCTCCTGACAATTTGAGCAGTTGTGGCTGCACTGCCACAGACGGTCGGCGGTCGGTGTCCAGTTCTTTGCGTAGCTTACGCATTTATCGCACAGATGGTCCACCGATTCCGGCGATTGCAGGTCGGTCGAGTGCGCTCCGGTTTCTTCCACCATCTTGCGCAGCAGCTCCGGGTTTTCCAGCATCGGACAGGGGCGCAGATGATTTTCGTTGAACGGCTGACCGTCGTGGTATGCCATAAAGATGGGCGATTGCAGGCACTCGAGCAGGGTCTTTTCACGGATATTGGAATCGGAGTAGTGGATGAACACGCATGGGTCGCAGTCACCGTTGGCATTGATGTGCAGGTAGCGGCGTCCGCCTGCGATACAGCCGCCGACATACTCGCCGTCGTTCTGAAAGTCCATTGCAAAAATCGGTTTGGTAGCGCGGATGTCGCGGATGCGGTGGTACATAAATTCACGCTGCTCCGGGTTTGGCAGAAGAGCCGAAACCGCATCGTTGCCCACCGGCATATAGTGGAAGTACCAGACAAACTTGGCTCCCCACTCCACCATCTGATCGATGAAGTCGTAGGAACTGATCGAATCCAGGTTCTGGCTGGTATAGCAGCAGGACAAACCGAACGGCAGATGCTTTTTCTTGAGGATTGCCATTGCCTGAATCACCTTCTGATAGGTTCCCTGACCACGACGGTCATCGGTCGCTTCCTCAAAGCCCTCGATGCTGATGGCTGGGATAAAGTTTTTGACCCGCAGCATTTCGTCAGCAAATTCCTCGTCGATGAGGGTGGCATTGGTAAAGCTCAGGAACTGGCAGTCGCTATGCTTTTCGCACAGGGCAATCAAATCCTTTTTGCGCACCAGCGGTTCGCCGCCGGTGTAGATGTACATATAAATGCCCAGCTGCTTGCCCTGGGTGATGATTGAATCGATTTCCTCAAAGCTGAGGTTGAGCTTGTTGCCGTATTCGGCAGCCCAGCAGCCGGTGCAATGCAGGTTGCAGGCGGAGGTTGGGTCCAGCAAAATTGCCCACGGAATGTTGCACTGGTACTTTTTGCGGTATTCCTCCTGCTTTGGCCATCCGATGATGTTGGCATTTAGGAAGAAATTTTCAAAAGTCGCTTTCAGCACATCCTTGTCGATGTCGTTGAGTACGCTCATAATCAGCTGATACATATTGTTCTGCGGGTCGGCAAGTACCTGACGGAATGCTGCACGCTGGGTCGGAAAGCTGTCCGGTCCGTCCC
>FR880192.1:18845-33899 GCA_000435195.1 Clostridium sp. CAG:169
CCCCTGCCAGCCGGTCCACCCAGTCCAGCAGCTTCGGAGCGTTTTCTTCCGGGTTCTTTTCCAGATAGTTGAATGCCGTACGCAGGGTTGTTTTTTTGATTTGATCGGTGAATCCCATAACTATTTCTCCTTTTCCTTTTATCCTTGATGATAACATCATAAATCTTTACAGAATTTCCTCATCCTTCTGCACAAAGTCCGCTTCGATCTGGTCGGGGTGCTGTTTTCGGATGATTTTTACGGCGGTCAGGATGGTAACCAAATTTAAAATTCCTTCGCAAAAAAGCGAAATTCCCAGCAGCACCATGACCACCTGCTTGCTCTCAGAGGGATGCAGCACCAGCAAAAATCCGATGATGCCGGTGATGATGGCTGCTGTCAAAATCATCCACCACTGATGGATGCCAAACAAGCGGGCATCAATTGCAATCTGTATCTTGAGCAGGGCATCCGACAGGATAAAGATTCCCACCAGCACCCAGATAACATTGACCACCGCCTGGGTGCGCAAAATCAGAATCAATCCTAACGCCAGCAGCAAAATACCGAAGGCAAGGTCAAACTGAAATGCCAGCCGGTACAGGTCTTTCGAGCAGTAGCCGATGATTTTGACCAGACCAAACACTGCCAACAGCAGCCCGCCGATCCAGCAAAGCATCGATGCAGAAAAATTCGGCACCAAAATCAGCACCATTCCCAAAACACAAAGCAAGACAGAAAGAATGATGTAGCCATATTTGGCTGCCCGAATACGCTTGTTGGAAATCATGGTTTGCATCTCCTCTTCCAAACAGATTCTCTGCTGATTGTTCCTGTCTGCCCTGTACATCTTCACGGTATTTTCTCCGAGTGAAGCTGCATTGGATTTTTTTGTCCTTTCCCACTCATCCCCCTGCCACCTTTCCCATTGATTTTTGATACCCAGAATATACCAAAATACGACAGAAAATACCATGTACAAAAAAAGCCCTCGTGTCTGAAAAACAGACACAAGAGCTTTTTTGTTTATTTTTTAGGCATTGGTCAGGATTTGCTGGAGGGTAAGCAGAAGCCTTCCGTTTTATTTCGATAAAGATTCCGATTATTCAGCAGACATCTGCTCACAGCGGGAGATCATCCGTTCCAATTCCCCATGCTTGAGCTCATAGATTCTGGCAAAGCGTTCCCGAATTCCTTCTTTCATCCCCGATTCCAGCCAGCCAATCACAAAGCCAAAACAGATGCACTGAAGGTAATCAATCAACAGCTGGCGGTCCTGTTCGGTAATATGCCGTTCCTTGAGCACCCCGTCTAAGTAGACCTCCACCACATATCGGCAGACCCGCCACTGATACCGCTCATACAGGTCGCGGTTGACCGAGTTGTAGATGTGCAGCACCGCTTTCCGGTTTTCCAGAGCAAAGTCAATCAGCGCATCCAGACATTGTTCAATCGAATCAATCGCCGGATACAGCTGAATCACCCGCTGCGCTTCCTCCTTGGTGATGGTTTCCACCAAATCCGGCAGGTCTTGAAAATAGTAGTAAAAGGTGTTGCGGTTGACTCCGCAGTCATCCACAATGTCCTTGATGGTGATTTGGCTCAGCGGCTTCTGATTGAGCAACTTGATAAACGAAGCGCGAATCGCCTTTTGAGTAAAATTTGCCAAAGCCTTCCCCTCCCGCCTTGCCCTGTGACAGAGCATTTTCCTGTTTTTCTCATTATAGCCTATCTATCGTGCGATTTCAATAGATTTTCTATAAGAGTATTCTCCCATTTCTTGCATTCTGTCAAAAAGTATACCGATGATTGGCAGGTGTTTATGAAATTGGAATTTATCTCGCTGTGTTCAATTCAAAAATCCCGCCTTCAAAAACGATGTCATTTCCCTGAGCATCTTGATAGAACGATACATCTTCTGTCCCAATCAGTTGAAAACCCAATGACTTTAATAAGGATACAGATGGTATATTCTGGATGGCTGTGCCTGCGGTAAACTTTGTGATTCCCAGTGTAGCAAGATAATCAAACAAAGCTGTCAGACTCTCCTTTGCATAACCTTTTCCATGATATGCAGAGTGGAAACAATAGCCAAGCTCATAGCTGTCCTCCCTGATATGAAAGGTAGCGTATCCAATCACAGTATCCCCAAGGCAGACAGCAAAAAACAGATGCTCCCTGCCGCTGTTTGCTGCCCACTTTGCGATTCTTTCACGAACATCCTCGTCGTCGGTATTGTGTGGTTTATCGTACTGCGAAAAGGCATCTGCGCGGAAATCCACCCATATTGCTTTTATGCTTTTCCAATCATCCGCTACAATATGTCTGATCGTCAGTCTGTCTGTTTTTAGCAACATTCCTGCTTCCCCCTAACTTCGTATCTTTAACCCAATATACAAAAACAGGCACAACAGAACGCCCTGTTGTGCCTATCTATGATTTTATAACCTTCGCTTAGATTAAGCGGGTTTTATTCCGGTTTTACAGTCCTTCTTTGCACAAACCGACCGAAGGTCTGTTATCTGTTTTCGTCCTTGCGGTAAACGATTCTGCCGTCCACCAAAGTCATCAGGGTGTTCATCTGGTCGTCAAAGATTGCAAAATCTGCATTGCATCCGGCACGCAGCGAGCCGATGCGGTCCTGCATTCCCAGCGCACGGGCAGGGTTGAGGGTGGCTGCATTGACAATTTCCCACAGCGGTTTATCGGTGTTCGCACGGACGTTTGCAATGGCGCGGTTGAGCGAAAGGATGCTGCCTGCCAGTGTACCGTCGGTCAGACGGGCGCTGTTCTGGTCGACCACCACCTTCAGTTCACCTAAGGTGTACTCTCCCTGCGGCATACCACCGGCACGCATACAGTCGGTAATCAGCACAAAGCGGTCGTTGGTCTTGCAATCCATCACAAACTGGAACATCGCAGGATGAACATGGATGGTATCACAAATCATTTCGGTATAAACATTTGAACGCAGCGCTGCGGTGACCACACCCGGCTTGCGGTGGTGCATCGGCGTCATGGCATTGTACAGGTGGGTGACCTGGGTCGCACCGTTTTCAATCGCTTCCATCGCCTGTTCATAGGTGGCTGCGGTGTGACCGATGGAAACACGGATCGGGGTCTGGGTGGTCAGTTTTTTGATGAACTCCATCGCGCCGTTCTTTTCGGGAGCAACGGTGACCAGACGGATGACATCGCTGTACCGCTGCATAAAGTCAAAGTCCACATCGGCGATATAGTTTTCCTCGTGCGCGCCTTTATAGGCAGGGTTGATGAACGGTCCCTCCATATTGATGCCCTCGATGACTGCTGCATCCCAGCCTTCTCCGCTTTTTCCTACGACCTCGCGCACCGTATCAAACACCTGCGCGGTGCGTTCAAGCGGCAGGGTGACCGAGGTAGCCAGAAAGCGGGTGACACCGTTTTTGACCACGGTGGAAGCGATGGTGTGCAGCGCCTGTTCGGTGCCATCCATCGTATCACAGCCGCCCGAGCCGTGGATATGTACATCGAACAGTCCCGGCGTTACCAGAGCGCCCTGCACGTCGATGCGCTCGCAGTCGGTCGGCAGCTGCTCCGGCGGTACAATCCCGATGATTTTTTCATCAAACAGCAGTGCCTGTCCTTCCAAAATACGGTCGTGCATGACCAGCCGTCCATTACAAATTGCTTTCATCCTGCCTCTCTCCTTTTCCTGCTCTTCATTGTCCTTTGGAACCACCGGCGGCAGTTGACTGATGCGTCCATGGTTTTGTGCAATCAAAAACTTGATGGGAATGCCCTGTTCCATAAACATCTTTTCATGCTCGGTCAGAATATTTTCGGCAAAGCCGCTGTTGGCAAGGTCGCGGGTCAGATACTTCTGGGTAAAGCCGCACAGCTTAAAGTATTCTAACGACTCCTCAAACAGCTCGTCATCATCGGTCTTAAACCAGATTTCTCCCCCGTCCTTTAAAAATTCCTGGTAGGAAAACAGCTGGCGCGGGTAGGTCAGGCGTTTTTTCTTGTGCTTCTTCTTCGGCCACGGGTTACAGAAGTTGATGTAGATGCGGTCCACCACATCCTCCTTGCTCAGAACCTGCAAAATGCGCTCGATGTCATAGGCAAAGATGCGCACGTTGTCCACCGGTCGCTCCTGCTGGGCAAAGGCAGCCTCGATATTGCGCTTGGTCAGTCCCAGGATGTCGCTTTTGATGTCCACCGCCAAGAAGTTGATGTCGGGATTAGCGACTGCCTTCTGTGCCATAAATCCGCCTTTGCCGCAGCCCAGCTCCAGGTGCAGCGGCTGCTCCCGCTCAAACATCTGGTGCCAGTGTCCCAGCTGCTTTTCTGGTTCATCTATACAAAACGGGCAGGCGGCAAGCTCCGGTCGTGCCCAGGGTTTTCTTCTGATTCTCATACAATACCTTCCTCTTTCTTTGGTTATTTTGCCATCTCTAGCAGTTGTGCCTCGGTCAGCAGCGGGATGCCAAGCTGATTTGCCTTATCCAGCTTGGAGCCTGCTTCCTCGCCCGCTACCACATAGCTGGTCTTTTTGGAAACCGAGGAGGACACCTTGCCTCCCATCGACTCAATCAGCTCCTTTGCCTGTCCGCGGGTCAGGGTCGGCAGGGTACCAGTGAGGACAAAGGTCAGTCCCTCCAGACTGCTGCCTGCTTTGGTTTTCTTGCTTTCCATGTTGACCCCTGCCTGTTGCAGGCGGGAAATCTGGCTGGGGTTGCGCCCCTCCATAAAGAAGCTGACCACATTCTGTGCGACCACCTCTCCAAATCCGTCCATCTGCATCAGCTGTTCGCCGGTCGCCTGCGCCAGCTGCTCCATGCTGCCAAATTGTACAGCAAGCAGCGCTGCGGTCTTTTCTCCCACCTCCGGGATACCCAGTGCAAAGATGACCCGCGACAGGTCGTTCTGTTTGGAACGTTCGATGGCTGCCATCAGGTTGGCGGCACTCTTTTTACCCATCCGCTCCAACCGGGCGATTTTGTCCTCCTCCAGCTGGTAGAGGTCCGCCGGAGAATGGACCATCCCTGCGCCGACCATCGCCTCCAGCACCGCCGGACCCAGTCCGTCGATGTCCATGGCGTTGCGGGATGCAAAGTGGATGAGATTGCGCATCAGCTGCGCCGGACACTCGATGTTCGGGCAGTAGACGGCAGCTTGTCCTTCCTCGCGGACCACCCGTGTGTGGCAGGAAGGGCAAAACTCCGGCAGGCGATAGACCGGCTGCCCGCAGTGCTCTGCGACGGCGACCACCTCCGGGATGATGTCGCCTGCCTTGCGCACGATGATTTTATCGCCGATGGCAATCTGCTTTTCGTCAATGAAGTCCTGGTTGTGCAGCACCGCACGGCTGACGGTGGTGCCTGCCAGCTGAATCGGCTCAAAAACGGCAGTCGGTGTCAGCGCACCAGTTCTTCCCACCTGAACCTCCACATCCAGCAGGGTGGTAACCTTTTCCTCCGGCGGGTATTTAAAGGCGACTGCCCATTTAGGAAACTTTGCAGTTGCGCCCAGCTGTTCGCGCTGACTTAAATCGTCCACCTTGACCACCGCTCCGTCGATGTCGAAGGGGAATTCTCCCCGCTGGCTGCCGATGCGCTCGATCTCCTCGATTGCCTGCTGGATGTTGTCCACCCGCAGGTAGGAGGGAGAGACCTGAAAGCCCAGCGAATGCAGCCAGTCCAGCGACTGCTTGTGGCTGGTCAGCTGCACGCCCTGCACCTGTTGCAAATTAAAGATGAAGATGTCCAGTCCTCGCTGGGCGGTGATGCGCGGATTCTTCTGGCGCAGCGAACCGGCGGCAGCATTGCGCGGATTTTTAAACGGCTTTTCTTCGTTGAGTTCCTGCTGAGCAACCACCTTTTCAAAGCTCTTGACCGGCATATACACCTCGCCGCGCACCTCCAGATATTCCACCGGCTCTGTTAAACGCAGCGGAATGGAGGCGATAGTGCGCAGGTTTTCGGTGACATCCTCTCCCACAAACCCGTCTCCTCGGGTGGAACCGCGCACCAGCACGCCGTCGCGGTACTCCAGCGAAACGGAAAGTCCGTCGATCTTCGGCTCCACCACATAGAGCGGATGCTCGAGCTGCTGGCGGACCTTCTGGTCAAATTCCCGCACCTCCTCAGAGGAAAAAACATCCTGAAGCGAGCCCATCTGCACCAGATGTTCCACCGGTGCAAAGCTGTTGGAGGCTCTGCCGCCGACCCGATGGGTGGGAGAATCGGGAGTCAGCAGCTCGGGGAACTGCTCCTCCAAGTCAATCAACCGGTGCATCAGCTGGTCAAACTCATAATCACTGATTGCCGGGTCATCCTTTTCATAATAAAGTTTGCTGTAATATTCAATCTGTTCCCGCAGCTGTTCTGCCTGCTGTTTTGCCTGCTGCAATTCCATCCTGTTTCAGTCCCCTTTATTTTCAATCTATCCACAAAAGCCGTTCTTCCAAAATGGACCAAACGGCGATATTGACCATAACGATTATAGCAATTTTTCCCGAATTTTTCAATTATAATCTTTGGCTTGCCTCTTCTCTTCCCGACAAGACCACCTGCGGCACCCTTCCTGCAATCAGCCGTTCCTCCAACAGGATAACCGTTTCCACCTTTGTCTGCACATCGGTATGCCCAAGCATCGCCTGTGTTACGGCACTGACCCGCAGCTGCACCCGATAGACCGTCTGGTTGATGCCTGCGCTGAGCAGAGTCTGTTCAAAATCCAGACGCAGGTTGCCGGAGGGAGCAATCCAAAAAGGCAGCTGCGGACCGCGGGCATATAGCAGCGGCGAACCGGTCAAGCTGCCCAGTGCAACGGTGTACTTCCGCGCGCTCATCTGCTCGAGCTGCTGCACCAGCTCAACTGCCAGCTCCGAGCGCAGGCGGTTTGCTTCAACTACATCCAGCCCGATGGAAAGGATGTTGCCTTCCTCGTCGCGCTCCACCTTCACAAAGCTTCCCTTGCTTTTTTGAAGGCTCTCCTGCACCTGCCGCTCAATTTGCTCGGTCACCAGATTGGTCGCTTTAAGCCTTGCTGTCTGCCGCAGGATGGGAGTGATGCGCAAACCGATTGCGTGCAGCAGCAGAAAAAGCAGCAAGAAAACCAGCATCCAACAAATCATACGGTAATGGCGATCCCACCAGTTGTTTCCCAGATGGCGCAACTTGCCTTCCTCCCTTCGTCGCTTTCCTTTTATCCTATGCAGTTTGTTTGTGGTTGTAGCCTGTTTTTTCCCTGCCTTTTTTGCCGGACAAGCAAAACATCCCCGGAAAGCGGCAAAACCGTTTTTCGGGGATGTTTTTTGATTGATTTTCCTCTTACAGTTTTTTAACGAACAGCGCACGGATTGCGTTGAGGACTGCAATAATCATGACGCCGACGTCTGCAAAGATGGCAAGCCACATATTTGCCAGACCGACTGCGCCCAGCGCCAGACAAATCAGCTTGATGCCGATGGCGAAGATGATGTTCTCATAAACGATGCGCAGGCATTTTCTGGAAATCTTGATTGCCTTTGCAATCTTCTGCGGGTCGTCGTCCATCAGCACTACATCTGCCGCTTCAATCGCAGCATCCGAGCCCATCGCACCCATGGCAATACCGATGTCGGCGCGGGAGAGCACCGGTGCATCGTTGATGCCATCGCCCACAAATGCCAGTTTGGCTTTTGCCGGACGCTTTTCCAGCAGCTGCTCGACCTTGCTGACCTTGTCTGCCGGTAGCAGTTCGCTGTAATATTCGTCGATACCAAGTTCTCCTGCAACCTGCTGGGCAACTGCGCGCGCATCTCCGGTCAACATGACCGTCTTATCTACGCCTGCACGGTGCAGCGAGTCGATTGCCTCTTTTGCGTGCGGTTTGACAATATCCGAAATGACGATGTGTCCTGCATATTTTCCGTCGATTGCCATGTGGATGATGGTGCCCACCTGATGACAGCTGATGTACTGGACGTTCAGGCGGTCCATCAGCTTGTCGTTGCCGGCTGCAATCTCCATACCATCCACTGTAGCGATAACGCCGTTGCCGCTGATTTCCTGCACATTGGTCACACGGCTGCGGTCCAGCTCCTTGCCGTATGCCCGCTGCAAGCTCTTGCTGATTGGATGAGAGGAAGCGCTTTCCGCAAGGGCAGCGTACTCGACCAGCTGGTCCTCGTGGATATTGCTGTGGTGGATTCCATTGACTTCAAAAACGCCCTGAGTCAAGGTACCTGTTTTATCAAACACAACGCATTTGGTCTGTGAAAGGGTTTCCAGATAGTTGGAGCCTTTGACCAGAACACCCTCCCTGCTGGCACCGCCGATTCCTGCAAAGAAACTCAGCGGGATACTGATGACCAGCGCACATGGACAGCTGATGACCAGGAAGGTCAGCGCACGATAAATCCACTGGCTCCACATAGGAGCTGCACCCATCACCAGCATACGGAATACCGGCGGCAGCACTGCCAGCGCCAGCGCACTGATACAGACAGCCGGTGTATACACACGGGCAAATTTGGAGATGAAGTCCTCCGAGCGGGACTTGCGGGAGCTTGCGTTCTCCACCAAATCCAGAATTTTGGAGACAGTGGATTCGCCAAACTCGCGGGTGGTCTGTATCTTGAGCAAGCCGCTCATATTGATGCAGCCGCTGATGATTTCGTCGCCCTGTTTGACCTCGCGCGGCAGGCTCTCGCCGGTCAGCGCACTGGTGTTCAGGTTAGAGCTGCCTTCCAGCACAATGCCGTCCAGCGGAACCTTTTCTCCCGGCTGTACGATGATGGTGCTGCCAATTTCCACCTCATCCGGGTCGACCTTTTCCAGCTTACCGTTCACCTCGATGTTGGCATAATCGGGACGAATGTCCATCAGCTCGCTGATATTGCGGCGGCTTTTGCCCACCGCATAGCTCTGGAACAGCTCGCCGATCTGATAAAACAGCATAACTGCGATTGCTTCGGTGTAATCTCCGCTCTGTTCATACAAAGCGACACCGATGGCACCGAGGGTTGCAACTGCCATCAAAAAGTTTTCATCGAACACCTGGCGATTTTTGATACTCTTTGCCGCTTTGATTAAAATATCATACCCAATTACCAGATAAGGCACCAGGTACAGCGCAAATCGCAGCAAACCGCTGACAGGCAGCACCGCCAGAAGAATCATCAGTGCTGCCGCAACAAGGATGCGGGTCAGCATCTTTTTCTGTTTTTTGGTCATGGTTCTCTCTTCCCTTCGCGTATATTTTCTGTTATATGATTAAATATATGTTTAATCGTTCATTTGTTCTTTTAAAAGCAGCATCCCTGTGCAAATCTTCTCACAACAGGGATGCGCTTATAAAAGCCTGCTTTTCTTTACAGGTAGATTTCGCAGTCGTCTTCGACCTTTTTGCAGTTCTTCAGCACCTGCTGCATCACTGCCTTGTGGTCGGCTCCTTCTTCAAATTCCACGTTCATCTTCTGGGTCATAAAGTTTACTACCGCATCTTTTACACCATCGGTTTTTTGGGCTGCCTGTTCCATTTTGTTTGCACAGTTTGCGCAGTCCACTTCGATTTTGTATGTTTTTTTCATAGTAAGTACCCCTCTTTCAAAAATGATCGGTTTTAATAATTAAACGTTTGTTTAACTGTTCATCTATATGATACTCATCTCTTCTCTCAAAGTCAAGGGATAAATGCACGATCCTTCTGTTTGGGACAAAAATATTTCCGTTCGGGCAAAGAACCTCTGTTTTGGATTTTATTTTCGGCAGATATGTGCTACAATACTTGCAAAAGGAGGTACAAAACCATGACATCCACACCCCTTCCCCACGACCACGGACAGCCGCCGGAACCCACGCTGGCTGCCATGCCCGATACAGAAAGCTTTCAGACGATTGCCGAGCTTCTCAAGCAGCTTGGCGACAGCAGCCGCATCCGTATCTTCTGGCTTTTGTGCCACTGCGAAGAATGTGTGATCAACCTTTCCGCTATGATGAAGATGAGCAGTCCTGCCATCTCCCACCACCTCAAGCAGCTGAAATCCAGCGGATTGATTGTCAGCCGCCGCAGCGGAAAAGAGGTTTATTACCGTGCAGCCGACACCCAACAGGCACAGCTGCTGCACCGCATGATTGAAACGCTGCTTCAAATCAACTGCCCTGACCCAACAATCGGGAGGTGAGTCATTTGAAAGGCGAATACCCGTCTTCTATCGAATCCGCTTTGGCAAATCTTTCGGAGGGTCAGATGAAGGTGCGCCTGTCCGACCCGGATGCTGGCAGCATCCTGCTTTCCAATCACTTTGACTGCCGGGTGCAGGGCAAAGGAGAGATGCAAATTCTCTCCCTCTTTCCCGGAGTGGAGCTTTGTTTTAACCGCTTTATCGGCAGCAGCGTGCAGTTTCGACATGACCCACGCGAAAATGTGCTGAAAATCAACCATTGCCACCTTGGTCGAGCCGGCTGGGAGATGCAGGAAGGACTGACCGTCTACCTTGGTCCCGGCGATCTTTCGCTGCACCCCATGTACTGCTGTGCTCATTCGCAGATGCGCCTGCCGCTGGGCTATTACGAGGGACTTTCCCTTTCGATTGACCTTTCTGTCTTTTGCAGCACCCAGGATAACTATCCTGCTATCCTCAAAGATGCCAATGTGGATATTCTACAGCTCTACCAGAGATTTTGTCCCGAGCAAAAGCCCGGCTGCATCGCTGCCTGTGAAGGGTTGGATCGCCTGTTTTCTCCGCTGTATGAGGTCCCCTCCCATCTGCTTATTCCCTACTGCAAGCTAAAGGCGATGGAGCTGCTGCTCTATTTAAGCTGCACCCAGCCGTGTACGGCAAACGGCGGTGAATGCTCCCGCGCTTATTCCACCCAGCAGACCGCTACCATCCGACAGATTCACGACCTGCTGGTCAACAATCTTCAGCAGCGGTTCACCATTGATGAGCTTTCCCGCAGATACCTGGTCAATACCTCCTTTCTGAAAGCCGCTTTTAAAACGGTGTACGGTCAGCCGATTGCCTCCTACATGAAGGAGTACCGCATCAAAAAAGCAATGGAGCTGCTGCGCACCACCAATGACAGCATCGCTTCGATTGCAACCTGCGTTGGATATGAAACACAGGGAAAGTTCACCAAAGCCTTTAAGGATGTTGCCTTACAGCTGCCCACCGAATACCGCAAAATCCATCGGCATGACCGATAGACACAAAAAGGGTGTAGACCATTTGTTTTGGTCTACACCCTTTTTATCCTTGTCCTGCCGGCTGCATCCCCAGGCGGTCGTTGAGCAGGTCGATAAAGTGCTCCATCTGACTGCTCATCTCCTTGTCGCGGTGGTAAACCAGCTGCATCCACATCTGCGCCTCCGGGCAGTCCACATCCAGTGCCACCAGCTGTCCGCTGCGCAGGTAATCCTGGACCACATACCCCGGCAGAAAAGATACCCCCATGTTGTGTAAAAGCATTCGGGTGATAATGTCGGTATTGCCGGTTTCCAGAAACGGATGAACTTCTAACCCGTTTTGAGCCACCATCTGCTCAAAGGCATATCGGTAGCTGATACCATGCTCAGTCAGCAAAAAAGGTTGTTCGACCAGCTCGTCCAACGGAATTTTTTTGCGGTCAGCTAAAGGTGAGGCTGCGCTTGCAACAAAGAAGATTTCCTCCTTGCGCTCACTGACCTTGACCCATTCAGGGAAGTCGATGCGCTTGTCCAAAAAGAACAGCAGGTCGATGTCGTTTTGACGAACCATGCAGAACAGCTCCTCCACCAGTCCTGTGCAGGTGCTGACCTCTACCTTTAGATACCGGCGGCTAAATTCAACGATAACCGGTGGCAGCACGCTGATCAGCAAGGACTCGGCTGTCCCGATGCGCAACGGACCGCTAATTTCTCCCTGTCCCATGGAAACTGTCTGCGCCCGACGCACCGCGTTGAGCACCTCCATAGCACGAGGCAGCAGCCGATCTCCCGCCTGTGTCAGACGGATGTGTTTCCCAATGCGCTCAAACAGACGGACGTTCAACTCCTCCTCCAGCTGCTTGATTTGCATAGTGACCGCTGATTGAGAGTAGCCCAGCTGTTCTGCCGCCTTTGAAAAGTTGTGCAACTGTGCAATTCGCACAAAAGTTACCAGGTTTCTTATCTCCATGTTGACCCACCTATTCAAAAAAATTGAATTAGATAATAAATATTCTGAATTTTACATAAATATTATCTCTATGTTACAATACTCCATAAAGAAAGTCAACCGTACGCAGCGGTATCCCATGTAAGGAGGAAGAGTATCATGGAACATAAGTTCAACACCCAAATCAATCAAAGCGGCAGATTGATGAAAGAATTTGTAGACACTGTTATTTCCTTTTACCAGAATATCAAACAACAGGATGTTTCCCGCATTATGGATGCACAGACGCTCTCCCGCTTGCAGCAGCAGGAGATTCTTGCACAGGGTCGTCCGATGGAGGAGGTATACCATCAACTGCTGGAGGACGTATACCCAAACGCCTCTTTGATGCAGCATCCACGCTGCTTTGCCTGCATTCCAAGCCCGGTTTCTCTTTTGTCCTAGATGGGCGACGTGATGACCAACGCCTTTGACCCACACGCAGGCTGCTGGCTTAACTCCTCCGGCACCAGCTGCATCGAGCAGCAGTTGATTCAGTGGATGGGCTCACTGGCAGGCTACCCGGAAGGTCGCAGCGGAATGTTTGTTTCCGGCAGCTCGATGGCAAACCTGACCGCACTGACAGCTGCTCGCGACAACCGTCTGCGAGAAGATGAATGGTCGCAGGGCGTTGCCTATGTATCCGACCAGACCCATTCCTCGGTTGCCAAAGGGCTGCATATCATCGGCTTCCGCGCTGACCAGGTCCGCAAAATTCCAACCGACTCCCAGTTCCGTATGGACATCGACGCGCTCAAACAGGCATTGAAGCAGGACATTGCCAACGGCAAAAAACCGTTTGCTGTCATTGCTACCGCCGGAACAACCAACACCGGCAGCATCGACCCTCTGCCGGAGATTGCCACAATCTGCCAGCAGCACCATCTTTGGATGCACGTCGACGGTGCTTTTGGCGCTTCTATCCTGTTGTCGGAAAAATGTCGTCCGCTTCTCAAGGGAATTGAGCAATCGGATTCGCTCAGCTGGGACGCTCACAAATGGCTGATGCAAACCTACGGATGCAGCGTTGTGCTGGTCCGCGACCAGTCCACCCTGCTGCACAGCTTTGCTACCCACCCGGAATACCTGCGTGATGCACAGGAGTGCAGCGATACCCCCAACTTTTGGGATCTGGGTCCCGAGCTGACCCGACCTGCACGCGGTGTCAAGCTGTGGCTGACCTTGCAGGCGATGGGCAGTGAAGCAGTCGGCGAGATGATTGACCACGGATGTGCGATGGCACGCCTTGCAGAAAAGGCACTGGTGACCTCAGGCAACCGGGAGATTGTTTCCCACGCACAACAAGGTATCGTCAACTTCCGCTACGCTCCTGCCGGCAGAAGCAAGGAGGAGCTTGACTGTCTGAACACCCGCATTGCACAGGAAATTACCGCAAGCGGATATGCGATGATTTTGACCACCGAGCTAAACGGAAACAAGGTGTTGCGGATGTGCACCCTCCATCCCGAAACGACCGAGGAGGACATCATCAGCACCATCAACCGCCTGTGCAACAGCCGCGCCATCGCACAGGAGCGCTATCAATTCCGTACTCCCCTTCAGCAGAAGGTATCCTAAGACATCCACATAAAAAAACACCCGATACAAAAACCGACCTGCGACATTCTGTGCAGGTCGGTTTTTGCGTTTTACCCTTTTTAACATTTTCTCTGCATATCAGATCGTTCTTGGAAAACAGGAGGAAATAATTTGTAAAATTTCATAAATATATCTGTTTTATTGTTGAAAATTTTATCTTATGTGCTATAATAAAACTAACAACAAGGGGGTGTCCTTATGAATAAAGACCAGAAATTTGTTATTACGATTGGCAGAGAACGCGGCAGCGGTGGTCGAATGGTGGGTAAGGAGCTGGCACGGCGATTCCACATTCACTATTATGACCGGGAGATTTTAGCCTGCGCATCCAAGGAGCTGGATGTGGACGAAGCGTACCTTTCCAGCATCGACGAACGCTCGATGAATTTTATGCAGAATGTTTTTCCGGTCGCTTACGGAGGCAGCGGCGCTGCTTTCAACTATGTCACCACCGAAGCTGAGCTGATCGGTGTACAAAGCAGACTGATCTGTGAATTTGCCAGCAGCCGAAGCTGTGTCATCGTTGGACGCTGTGCGGATTATCTGCTGCGCGACAACCCCAACTGCATCCGCATCTTCCTTTCTTCCGACATGGAGGACCGCATCGAACACATCTCGGAAATCTACGGTGTTAGCAAAGAGGATGCCAAAAAGAAAATCAAAAAGATGGACAAGGACCGCGAAAAATATTACCGCAGCGTCACCGGCATGGACTGGGCAGATGCCAGAAGCTATGACCTGTGTTTGAACACCTCGCTGATGGGAATTCAAAAGAGCTGCGACCTGGTGGAAGAAGCGGTGCGCATCTTCTTAAAGGCGCGCGGAATCGACCCGCAGATCAGCGCTATTCAGGATTAACAACCGCAACAAAGGGAGGCAAGCCGATGGCTTGCCTCCCTTTTATCGTTCTATCCAATCTTGACGTCGAATCCGGTCAGGTCGGTTCCACCCCACTCCACCAGTGTGAAACCTTTGCGTGCAAAGCCTTGCAGCTGCTGCTTTGGCAAAGCGGAAAGCTGCCGGCGGTTGCTGCTGTCCACCCCGATCATCAGCATCTGCACCCGCAGCACGCTGTCCGGCTGTGGGCTGACGGTCAATCTCGCCCGGTCGGTGTACTGCTCGGCTGCAAAATGGACAAAGCTCTCCTCATTGGCTTGCAGCTTGGGCAGCCAGTAGCTGATGAAATCGTTCTGCTCCAGCTCGTTCAGTCCCAAACGGCTCAGGCTCTGCTCCAAAAATGCCCTTGCATCCTCTGCCTTCACAAAGCTTCCGTTTTCCAGCCTCCAGGCGTCATCGGCTACGCCCTCCCAGAAGAGGTAACGGTAGCTTCT
>FR880193.1:0-1523 GCA_000435195.1 Clostridium sp. CAG:169
GGCAGAGTATAAATTTCCTTTTGGGAGGTATTTTCATGCAATCAATCACCGTCCATTCCCCCTGCAAAATCAATCTTTCGCTGGACATCGTCCGGCGGCTTCCCAACGGCTACCATGAGATGGATATGGTGATGCAGACAGTGGACCTGTGCGACACACTGACGGTATCGCTGCACAGCGGCTCGGATATTCAGATGACCTGCGCCGGTCCCGACGGAAAGACTCTGCCGTTGGCGTGCGACGACAGCAACATTGCGGTGCGCTGCACCCGCGCCTTTTTTGAGCGGTGCGGATTTTCTGCCCTGCCCTATTCGGTCGTCATTCATCTGGTCAAGCGCATCCCGATGATGGCGGGTCTGGGCGGCGGCAGCGCTGACGGAGCCGCTGTGCTGGCTGCCCTTAGTCATCTGACCCAAATCGGTCTTTCTTTGGAGCAGCTCGAGCAGATTGCCGTCGGCTGCGGCGCGGACATCCCCTTCTGCCTGCGCGGAGGGACCCAGCGCGCACAGGGGATCGGCGAAGATTTTTCCCCGCTTTCTCCCATGCCCGACTGTCCTATCCTCATTATCAAGCCGCGCTTTGGCATCAGCACCAAGGATGCCTTTGCCCGCAGCGACAGCACCGCATTTTCCCATGCGCAGGTCCAAAGGATGTGTCAGGCGCTGGATACCGGCTCGGTGCTGCCGATTGCCGATTGTCTGCAAAATGTGTTTGAGCAGCTTTGCTCTGCCGATGAACAAAAGCTGCTGCATCAGGCACGGCAGCTCCTGATACAAAACGGCGCGCTGGGCGCACTGCTCTCCGGCAGCGGCAGCGCTTTGTTCGGTCTGTTTGACAACGAAGCCGCCGCCTGCGCTGCCCGCTCCGCTTTGCAGGACCACCCGCTTCTGGAAGGGGTCTTTTTGTGCCGCCCGCTCCCCTTTGGCGCATTTGAAGCTGTCAGGAACAGCCTGCGCAATCCATCATAGAAAGGATGTTTGTTATGAATTCTGTCATCCGCCTGTGCTGCTGTGTCAACCGCGTCATCAGCGGCAACCCGCAGTTTTGCTGTGATTCCATCACCGATCTGCTGGAGGAAAACGAATCGCTCCACGCGGACCTCTCGCTTTTTCCCCGCCTTGCTCTGTGTCCGCCGTCCTCCGGCAATCTTTTGTATAATTCCGCTGTTCTCTCCCAGTGCGAGCAGGCGCTCGACCAGCTGCTCCTTGCCAGCAGCAAAAATTCCTCCTGCGTCATCGTCGGTCTGCCCAAGCGCATCGGCGGTCAGGTGATGGATGTCATCGCCGTCATCCAGAACGGTGAGCTGCTTGCCCTGTTGCCCGCCTGCGGCTCCGGTATGCTCAGCAGCGCCGACCCGCTTTTGGGCTACTGGGAAAACGACCCGCAGGAAAAACTGTTCGGTTGGGACACCCTGTTCTGCTGCGGGGATCTGCGCTTTTGCATCTGCCCTTGCCCGGTGCAAGAACTGCCGCTTCATCTGCCGCGTTTGGCAAAAACCGGCTGCCATGCGGTGCTGGTGCCCA
>FR880193.1:1554-10040 GCA_000435195.1 Clostridium sp. CAG:169
CCAGCCGGTTACCGCCGAAACCAATCAGCGTCAGCTGCGTCTGGTGCAGGCTCTTTCGGAAAGCTTTGGCATCGCCATTGTCCTGGTGCGCGGCGGTCAGGGGGACACCTCCCATCCCGATGCTTACCAAGGGCACGCCCTCATCTGCGAATGCGGTCAGCTGCTCGCTGATTGCACCGGCAGCACCGCAGGAGAAAATATCCATGCGCTGGAAAGCTTCTGCGTTGCCCGAGACCTTGACTGCGACATCCTCAACGCCTGCCGCCGCTTTGCTTCCCGCACACCTGCAAACATCCTGCTGACCGAAAACGACGGCAAAAAGGGTCTGATGCGCACCGTTTCCGCCGACCCTTTCCTGCCTGATAGCGAGCAGGAGGCTTCCGATTACCTCGACCGCCTGTTCGATTTACAGGTGCAGGGACTGGTTGCCCGCGTTGCCAACACCGGTCTGCATCGTCTGGTGCTGGGCGTGTCCGGCGGACTGGATTCCACCCTTGCGCTGCTGGTCTGCCATCAGGCGCTCAAGGAGCTGGACCTGCCTGCAAACAATCTGATTGCCATTACCATGCCCGGCTTTGGCACTACCGACCGCACCTACTACAACGCTCTGAGCCTGATTTCCGCTTTGGGAGCCGACAACCGTGACATTTCCATCAAGGCATCGGTCCTGCAACATTTTGAGGACATCGGACACGACCCTTCGGTGCGGGATGTCACCTATGAAAATGCACAGGCACGTGAGCGCACCCAGATTCTGATGGATGTGGCAAACAGCTGCCGCGGACTGGTGGTCGGCACCGGAGATATGTCCGAGGATGCGCTGGGCTGGTGTACCTTTGGCGGAGACCACCTTGCCAACTACAACGTCAATGTCTGCCTGACCAAGACGATGATTCGTCGGATGGTCACCCACCTGTGTTCCCGCTTCGATGAGCAGATTGGCTCCATCCTGCACGACATCGTGGATACCCCGGTCAGCCCGGAGCTGCTGCCGCCCGACGAGAGCGGAAAGATTCAGCAAAAGACCGAGGACATTCTGGGAAACTATGCGCTGCACGACTTTTTCCTGTACTATCTGCTGCGCTACAACTTCCCACCGCGCAAGCTGTACTACTATGCTTGTCTTGCCTTTTCCGGCGAGCTGTCGGCAAGCTACATTCTGGAAAAGCTCAAGCTGTTCCTCAACCGATTCTTTGCCGGTCAGTTTAAACGCAGCTGCACCCCGGACAGCGCCCGCATCACCGACGTCAACCTTACCTGCTGGTCCATCCCGTCGGACGCTTCTGCGCAATCGCTGCTGTGCGACCTTGATGAAATCCGATAAGAACCGCTTCTTTTCACCCTGTCCTGCCTTTTGGGGTTTGGACAGGGTTTCTTTTTTTGCTGCGGCAGGGTGTGAAAAATTGCCCGCTGCACCGTTTACATCCCTCCAGAAAAAAGGTATAATAAAAGTGTATTTGTTTTATCACGCTATTTGTAAAAAGGAGGAGAGGCTTTGTCCTTTCTTATCGATCGCACCCGCCTGTTGGCAGCGGCTGTCCTGCTGCTGTTGTCCCTTTCGTTGACCGGCTGCACACGGATACAGACCTCCATCGAGGACCTGATGAGCCCGCCGGTGCTGACCGAGGAGCAGGCACAAATCCGCGATGCCCTTGCGCGGGTATCCGGCGAAACGGAGCTGAAGTACAAATATCCGCAAAACGGGGAGTATCGTTCTTCCTTTATTTTTTATGACATCGACGGGGACGGCATCGAGGAGGCGGCTGTCTTTTACCAGAGTGCCTCCAAGGGAGATGCCACCTGGATCAACATCCTCGACCAGGTGGAGGGAGAGTGGATTTCCGTCTGTGAAGCTCCTGCACCCGACAGCACCGCCAACATCGACTTTGTTTCCTTTGAACATCTGACCGACTCGCAGACCATCAACATCGTCATCGGCTGGGAGGATACCCGCAGCAGCAAAACTGCCATCGCCTACCGCTACCAAAACGGCAGGCTCACCTCCATCTTTGAGCGGGATTACACCGAGATTGCCATTGCCGATTTAGACTCCAACGGGACCACCGACCTGTGTCTGCTGACTCCGCAGGCGCAGTCCACCCTGCTCTTTTTGGCGTGCAGCACCGACAGCGGCTTTGAAACGGTGGATTCTCTGACTCTGCCGCACGGCATCGTCAGCTTCGACAGCATCTTAGCCGGCAGAACCGCCAACGGTCAAACGGCTCTGTTCCTGGACAGCACCGTCGACCTGTATGACACCTCCTTCCAGATTACCGATGTTGTCTCCGCCAGACAACGGGAGGACGGCAGTCCGGCTCTGGTCAACCTGCTGGACAACGAAAACCTGTCGCTGTCCAAGCTGACCCTGCGCCCGATGCAGAATCTGTTCTGTCGGGACATCGACAACGATTCCATCATCGAAATCCCCACCGCCTCCACCCTGCCCGGGTATGAGGATATGCTCGATGAGGATGCGCTGTATCTGACCACCTACAATATCCTGACCCCGAACGTACAGTTGACACCCGAACACAGCGGCGTCATCAACACCCAGCACCGCTATATGCTTGCCTTTCCACAAAGCTGGCTGTCCGGCAAGGTCAGCGCAGTCATCCAGCCGGAAAACGGGGAACTGACCTTTTTTGCCTACAACGGTGACATCATGGACACCTCCACCCCTCTGCTCAAGCTGCGGGTCTACTCGGTCAAGGACTACCACGACAAATTTGACAACGACTACTTCCAGCTGATTGGGCAAAAGGGCTTGTTTGAATATTACGCATACGTCGTCCCCTCTCAAAGCGAGCTTGCTATCACCCAGCAGCAGCTGCGCGAGGAGATGTTCTCCTTTTTGGATTGACCTTTTTATTGAGAAGAAAGGAAGGTTTTGCTATGAAAAGAATTCTGGTTGCGGAAGACGAAGACGTCATCCGCGATTTTGTGGTCATCAACCTGCGCCGCTCCGGCTATGAGGTGGTCGATGTGCCCAACGGCGACGAAGCACTGCGGGTGTTCGACGAAAACAACGGCAATTTTGACATCTGCCTGCTGGACATCATGATGCCCGGCAAGGACGGCTTTACCGTCTGCAAGGAGATTCGCAAGCGTTCTTCCACCGTCGGCATCATCATGCTCTCGGCAAAAAGTCAGGAGATGGACAAGGTGGGCGCGTTGATGTTTGGCGCCGACGACTATGTCACCAAGCCTTTTGGACCGGCAGAGCTGGTTGCCCGCGTGGACGCGCTGCACCGCCGGGTCAACATGGTGGCTGCTAAACCCATCGAGGACCCCAATGAGATTCGCTCAGGACCGTTTGTGCTCAACGAGCGCAGCCGCACCCTGACCAAAAACGGCAAGAACATCGACCTGACCCAGGTGGAATTTCAAATCATGGAATGTTTTTTAAAGAATCCCAACGTCGCTTTGGAGCGCAACACTGTTCTTTCCAAGGTGTGGGGAGAAAATTACTTTGGTGATGTCAAGATTGTGGACGTCAACATCCGCCGTCTGCGCATGAAGATTGAGGATGAACCCTCCAATCCCAAATACCTGACCACCGTCTGGGGATACGGATACAAATGGAGCGTATCCGAATAGTCCCTGCAAACTTTCACTAAACTGTATCGGGAGGTATCGGGTTGCCCACAAAAAAAGTAACCAGACGCTGGCTTTACAACAGCTTTCTGGTCATCCTGATCTTTCTTTCGCTGCTCATCATCGCCTTCTCCATCGCTGTGCGCAGCTATTACTACAACAGCGTGCTGACCATTGTGCGCAACACCGCCAGTGTGCAAAACGCAAGCCTGGTCAACTACTCCGAGGATAATACGGTAGACTTTTCCTCCTCGGTGCGCAAGATGGTGGAGGACTTTGACGAGAAGGACCACATGGAGTTGATGGCAATCGACAAAAGCGGAACGGTCATCATCACCTCCAGCGGATTTTCACCCACCGAGCAGCTGGATATGCCGGATTATACCCAGGCGCTTTCCAGTCCAAGCAGAGATTCCTTTGCCTATGACACCCTCAACGGAGAAAGTGTGCTGGCATACACCCTGCTGGCTCCGACGGTGGACGATTCCAATATTTCCGCTCTGCGCTATGTCGTTTCGCTCACCGCCGTCAAACGGCAGATCTATGTGCTGATTGCCGCTGCGGGCGTGGTGGGCGCTGCCATCATCTTTTTTGTCATCCTGTCCAGCTCTTATTTTATCAATTCCATCATCAACCCCATCGACCAGGTGCGCAAGATTGCCCTGCAAATTTCCAAGGGGGATTTTTCTGCCCACCTGAAAAAGACGACCGACGACGAGATTGGCGAACTGTGCGATGCCATCAATGCAATGGCTCTGGAATTGCAGGAAAACGAAAAGATGAAAAACGACTTCATCTCCTCGGTTTCCCACGAGCTGCGCACCCCGCTGACCGCCATCAAAGGTTGGGCAGAAACGCTGATGGACGATTCGGTGGACCGCGAAACCACCAAAAAAGGCATCGGTGTCATCATCAAGGAGAGCGAACGGCTGTCCGGCATGGTGGAGGAGCTGCTCGACTTTAGCCGCCTGCAAAGCGGAAGGCTTCAGCTGAGCCTGACCAAGCTGGACCTGGTGGCAGAATTAAGCGATGCGGTCCTGATGTTCACCGAGCGCGCCCGCCAGGAGCAGATTCGCCTGGACTACGATGAGCCGATGGACATCCTGCCCATCATGGGCGATGCCAACCGCCTGCGACAGGTGTTTGTCAACATTTTGGATAACGCCTTAAAATACTCCGATGCTGGCGACAGCATCACCGTTGTGGTCCTGCGGCAGGAGAACAACGCTGTCATCACCATTCAGGATACCGGCATCGGCATCGCGCCTGCCGACCTGCCTAAAATCAAGACCCGCTTTTACAAGGCAAATGCGACCCGCCGCGGCTCCGGCATCGGGCTGGCTGTCGCAGATGAGATCGTCACCATGCACGGCGGCTCGCTGGAGTTGGACAGCCGGGAAGGGGTCGGCACCCGTGTCACCATTACCCTGCCGCTGAGCCTTTAGCCGGCAGCCCTGCACAAAAACGGACAAAAAACAAAAAGCCAGGGGACATACCCCTGGCTTAAAAAATCTGTTCATAAAATAGACTTTATTTTTTGGCAGACCGATGATACAATAGGTATCGTAAGAAAATTCCCTGTTTACTCCCGCTCCCGGAAGCCGAGCTTTGCCTCGGAATTCTGGATGAGGTTCAGCAGCGCCTGCGACTGTTTTGGATAGTTTTGCATCAGGTACTCGGTGGTGATTTTTACTTCATCGAGATTTTTGATGCGCTCTCCTCCCTTGTCCGCGCCCTGTGCCAGCTGCTGCGCCCGCGCTTCGCTCATCAGCATCGCTGCGTTGCAGTAGCCGCTCACCAGCTCCTGCGGGATGGCAAACATGGTGTTTTCATTTTTGGAATTGGTCGAATACAGGATGCGAAACGACCGGTAAACTGCCATCATCAGATAGTTGGATATTTCGGTGTTCAGCTGTTTGGACTCGCTTTTGCCAATCAGGTCATAGACGACCCCCAAAGAGTTGGAAATCAGCTTTTTGTTGAGCACCGGCATGATGTTGCCTTTAAAGACCACGTCCTTTGCGCTGTCCGCCTCCGGGATGTCCTCCACTGTCAGCTGCCGTCCGTTGCGCTCGGGAGAAACACCCAGCAGATAGTCACAGGATACGCCGTAGAATTTGGCGCATTTGACCAGAAAATCCAAGCCGCATTCCCGGATTCCCTTTTCATAGTGCGAAAGCAGCGCCTGCGAAATACCAAATTCCGCTGCTGCCTGCTTCTGGCTGATTCCCTTTTCCTTTCTCAAAAGCGTAATAAGCCGTGGGAAATCGGCATTCATACGCACATCCTCCTCACTGTTTGATCCTGATAAAAAGAGGCTGCCCTTGTTCTTCACTCCGGCAGTCAGACCTTGTCCCCTCTTATCTACGTATTGTAAATTATATTACATCAAAAACCCTTTGTAAAGGGCTTTTTGCAGAAAAGAAAGATTTTGGTCGAAAAGACAATCGCTCCCCCTGTTTTTCTCAAAGCCACCTTTTTCTGTAACCAAATCTTTCCCAAAATCAAAAAACAAGGGACCTGACTCCCTGTATCTTAGAAAGGAAGTTTTGCTATGTTGACCTATAAAATCCACCTGTTTCGCCACGGCATCACCCGCGCCAATCTGGAAGGAAAGTATGTCGGACTCAGCGACTACCCGCTGTGCCAGGAGGGAATCGACGCTCTCAAGGAGTTTGTCAAGGACAAAGACTACCCGCCGGTAGAAAAAATCTACACCTCCCCTCTGCGCCGCTGCCGGGAAACCGCACACATCCTCTACCCCGGCTACAAAACCTTTGACGTGCCGCAGCTGATGGAGATGGATTTTGGCACCTATGAAGGCAAAACGCTCGACGAGCTGCAAAACGATGAGAGCTTCATCGCCTGGAGCCGCGACAGTATGCACAACGCTCCGCCGGAGGGCGAGGACGGGATGGAGTTCATCCGCCGCGTCATCAAAGGCTTAAATGATGTGTTCCAGGATATGATGGCAAACGACGTCCACAATGCTGCGCTGGTCATTCCGGGCGGCATGATTATGTCCATGCTAGCGCTGATGGGCTTTCCCCGCCACCCGATGGGCGAGTGGGAATGTGCCGCAGGCGCCGGCTACACCATTGTAATGACACCCGAGTTGTGGACCCGTGACAAGGTCTTTGAAGTCCTTTCCAGCATCCCGATGAAGCCGGAGGACTGGGAGGACCACTGGAGCACCAAGAAGTACTATGAGGACGGAGAAGAGATGTTCTTTGAATAAACCACCTGTCAAAATCATCCAAGGGAGTTATGATAGAAGATGACACTGAGAAAGCAAGTCAAATACAACGCCAAGCGCTGCCTGTGCAACAACTGGGGCAAGGCCATTTCCATTGTCCTGCTCAATACCGCTGTCTATCTGCTGTTCGCTATCATTGAAATGATGATTGCCCAGCTGCTGGAGCTGCCCATCGGAGATTCCACCATTCTGATGTCGGTTTCCGGTGCGCACACCCTTTCGTTTATCCTCAGCCTGCTGATGAGCATTGGTTCCTTCCTGCTGATGGTTCCCCTCAATCTGGGCATCATGCGGTGGTACCATTCCCTGTCCGACGGGGTTTCTGAGGACATCATGGGCATCTTCAGCTGCTTTGCCAACCGCAAGATGTTCTTCCGCTCTCTCTGGCTGTCGCTGAACACCGGCGTGCGGATTGCACTGACCGCTGTCCTCTACCTGTTTTTGCCCACCGTCGGCTTTGTCCTCTCCTCCTTCCTGCTGTCCAGCCACCTTTCGGAGGCGCTCTTTTTGGGCAGCCTGTCTCTGGTTTTTTCGGCAGTCCTGTTTTTGCTGATGGGAGGATTTTTCCTGATGCGGATCCAGCGGTATTTTCTTGCCAAATACTACCTGCTGGATGGGGAGACCCCCGTTCGGCAAGCCATCCGCTCCTCGGTACACGCCACCCGCGGCATCTGCGATGAAATTCTGGTCTTTAAGTTTTCCTTCCTGCTGTGGGCGCTCTCCTCGCTGCTGGTGCTGCCGGTGCTGTATTTCTCCGCCTACTATTCGATGAGCACCATGCTGTACGCCCGCTTTCTGATGGAGCAGGACAAGCGTTCCAACAGCATCGTTCCGGTGGCTGCGGACGAAAATACCCGTGAAGTTTCCTTTGAGCAGCTGCATCAGTCGATGCCGCCCGAGGACCTTGCCCAAACCCAGACCTTTGTGCATCCGTCCGAAGAGGAACAACCCAACGATTAAATCTACAAAACGTCCGAACAGAAACTGGTTCGGACGTTTCTTTTTTAAAGATTTTGTTGGAAGGTTTTGCGGCAAAACGGCGGTGGAATCTCTTCTATGTGATATAATGAACACAGACAATCCGGTTGGAAAACAAAATTGTACCAACCAGCAAAATTATGAAAGAGGGAATTTAAATGCTCTTCCATTCTTTTTCGTCTCAGGATGAACGGCGAAAATTCGGCAACGGCGATTTTCTTCAGTTTGTATTTTGCAAATTAGATAGGGGGAGCGCTGTTGAAGAAATTGTTTCCAATCGTGCTGTTGTTCCCCTTCTTTGGAATCATTCCTCCCTGTACCTTTGCGGAGATGATTGGAACGAATTTTGTGAGGCTTATGGGGAAATCATCACCGGAGGCACCTATGAAAATCTGGAAACGGGTTATCTGGATTGGTGCGGAATCAACTATTTTTCCCCGGAGCAAATGCAGCAAATCATCAAACGACTCCGGGAAGAAAAACCAAAGGACTACCATCTCCTTCTGACTTGGCTGGAGCAGGGCACGCAGTATAACGGATTTTATCTTTTGGGACTTTAAAGCCTGTTTCGCTCGAATACGAAAGACCAACCGCTTTAAAAACATCGCTAAAATCTTCCATCCTTCTTTCTTCCATGGCAGCAAATATTTGAGCAGCC
>FR880193.1:10073-21637 GCA_000435195.1 Clostridium sp. CAG:169
GATGCAGGCGGCAAAAAGGTCTATCTTTATTCACAATTTCATGCTATACTGTTTTTGTCATAAATCGTCAGACCCAAGATTTTATCAAAGGAGTTCTTTTATTCATGTCTAAACAAACCAATTCCAAAACCATCAAGACCTCCATCGGAGGGCAGGCGGTCATCGAAGGGGTGATGATGCGCGGTCCGAAGCTGACCGCTCTTTCGGTCCGTATGCCCGACCAGAGCATCTCCACCGAGACTTGGGACACTCCCAACTCCAACAAATGGTATAAAAAGACACCATTTATCCGAGGTGTATTCAATTTTGTCGAATCGCTGACCGATGGCTACAAAAGTCTGATGAAGGCTGCCGAAAAAGCCGGACTGGACGACGAAGAGGAAGAGCCGTCCAAATTTGAACAGAAGCTGCGTCAGCTGCTCGGAGATAAATTTATGCCCTTCCTGCAAGGCTGCATCCTGCTGTTCTCGCTGGCGATGGCACTGTTCTTCTTTGCCTTTCTTCCTACCACGCTGGTCGGCTTTTTCAAGGATTACATCAACCACCCGCTGGCGCTGTCCGCTCTGGAAGGATTGACCAAAATTGCCATCCTCATCCTCTACCTTGCGCTGATTTCCAACATGAGCGACATCAAGCGGGTGTTCATGTACCATGGAGCCGAGCACAAGACCATCTTCTGCTATGAGCACGGCGAGGAGCTGACAGTGGAAAATGTGCGCAAATACACCCGCTTCCACCCGCGCTGCGGCACCAGCTTTCTGGTCATCGTCCTGCTGCTTTCTATTTTGGTATCCTCGATGGTTTCCTGGGACAACCTGTGGATGCGCGTGGGACTCAAAGTCCTGTGCCTGCCCATCATCATGTCCCTGTCCTACGAGTGCATCAAGTTTGCCGGACGCCACGACAACCTGTTCACCCGCATCCTGTCTGCGCCCGGTCTTTGGACCCAGCGCCTGACCACCCGCGAGCCGGATGACAGCATGATCGAGGTAGCAATCGCTTCGATGAAGAAGGTCATCCCGGAAAATCCAGATGAAGCTCTGTTTTAAATGATAGAAGCAAATCCGCTGCGGACAGCAGCAAGGAGGAAGCCATGATGTCCAGTTACCGTGATTTATTTTCGCAGGCGTGCAAACAGGGTCTGCCGCCGCACGAGGTCCAGCTGCTGCTGGAGCATCTGACCGCCCTTTCCCGCACTGCTTTGCTGCTGAAGATGGATGACCCCGCTCCCGACCGGCTGGTGCAACAGCTGAATGAGCTGGTGCAGCAGCGTCTGACAGGCTACCCGCTGCAATATCTGCTGGGGGAATGGGAATTTTTCGGTCTTCCCTTCTTTGTCGGAGAAGGGGTGCTGATTCCCCGCGCCGACACCGAGGTGCTGGTGGAAACGGCACTGGAGCTGTGCGACGGGATGTTTGCCCCCCAGGTGTGCGACCTGTGCAGCGGCAGCGGCTGCATCCCGATTGCTTTAAGCCGCCACCTGCCTGAGCAGGCAAGCCTGACTGCGGTGGAGCTGTCGGATGCAGCTTTGGGTTATTTACAGAAAAACGTGCAGCGCCACCATTGCAGCAATCTGACGGTGGTGCAGGCGGATGTGCTGACCTGGCAGCCGCAGCAGCTATTTGACCTTATCACCTCCAACCCGCCTTATATCAGCGACCAGGAGATGCTCGAGCTTCAGCCGGAGGTCCGCTGGGAACCGGAGATGGCGCTGCGGGCGCAGGAAAACGGGCTGTATTTTTACCGCGTCCTATCCAAGCGCTGCCAAAGTTACCTGCGTGCAGGCGGCTGGCTGCTGTTTGAGATTGGATATACCCAAGGACAGGCGGTGTCCGACCTGCTGCTGGCAGAGGGTTACACCGACATCCGACTGATTCCCGACTACAACGGCAATGATCGGGTGGTCGCCGCCAGATGGCAGCCAGCCGAACGATAACATCCTATCATCACAGGAGGAACTTATGCAAACTGTACACTACCGCGCGGTTGTTTTTGATTTGGACGGAACCGCCGTCGATTCCCGCTACAACATCGATGCCCTTCAGCTGACCTGCCAGGAGATGCTGGGACGCAGCGCCACCGACGAGGAGCTGAAAATCACCTACGGAATGACCGCTGCCAATGCCATGCGTTACCTCGGCGTTGCCGACGACCAAATCGAACTGTTTGTCCAGCGCTGGGAGCAGAACATCATGGCACTGTGCCAGAATGCCTCCCTCTACGAAGGCATCTACCCGGTGATGTGCAAGCTGCACCAAGCCGGAATGCTGGTCGGCATCAACACCTCCCGCCGCAGCAACGAGCTGGGCGACCTGCACGCCTATATCCGCGAACCTTTTTTAGACCTGTGCAGCCTGATTGTCACCTGCGACAAGGTGCAGCACCCGAAGCCTGCACCCGATTCGATGCTGTACTACTGCCAGCAGACCGGTCTTTCTCCCAAGGAGGTCCTGTTTGTGGGGGACAGCGAATTTGACGCCGGATGTGCAAAGGCTGCCGGCTGCGATTTTGCTTTAGCCACCTGGGGTTGCTTCTATCCTGAAAAAATCGAAGCCACCTACAAGCCAAGCGCAGCGCTCGACCTGCTTTCTATCGTCGGTCTTGCCTAATTAAAAAATTTACCGAGCGCCGGTTCCTTTTGGAACCGGCGCTCTTTTTCTTTGGCGTCTTTTGGCTTTAAAAATTTTCTCAAAAAAATTTTTAGACCCGATGCAATAAAACCACTCTCCCAAAAGTTATTAGGGCAAAGAGGGAAAAAGCAAAACTCTTCTCAAAAAATTTTAGAGCCGATGCAATAAAACTGCTTTCCCAAAAGTTATTCGGGTGAAGAGGGAAAAAGCAAAGCTCTTCTCAAAAAATTTTTAGAGCCGATGCAATAAAACCACTCGCCTAAAAGTTGTTCGGGCAAAGGGACCTTCCTCTTATCAAAATCAATTTTGTTTTTTAAGTACTTTTAAAACACCCATTCAAAACGAACCCCTATGATTTTCAGAAAGGATGTACAACATGAAAAAGATGAATAAACATTTCTCCGCACTCGCAATCGCTGCCCTGCTTCTGGCTGGTTCCATCTCCGTAGGAGCCGCTTCCGCCTATAAAGAGGTGACCGCCCGTCAAAACACCGGTATGCAGGTCAAATCCGGCGACATCGAACTGACCTTAAAGGACGACAACGGCAACACCCTCTACCCGCTGACCTACAACAATGTCGTTTACCTTCCTGCCGAACAGCTGGCAGACCTGCTGGGCTATGACACCACCGTCACCACCAACAGCATCCTGCTGGAGCCGAAATCCTCCTCTTCGACCGGCGACATCGGCGCAGGAAAAGCCAAATCGATTGCTTTAAACCACGCAGGCATCTCTGCTTCTCAGGCTGTATTTGTCAAGGTGGACAAGGAATATGATGACGGCAGACTGCATTATGATGTGGAATTTTACTCCGGCAACAAGGAATACGACTATGAAATCGCAGCCAAAGACGGCTCCATCCTCTCGGTGGATATGGACATCGAAAACTACTCCATCCCGTCCGTCGACACCTCCGATTCCTCTAAAAATTACATCGGCATCGAAAATGCAAAGCAAACTGCCCTTTCCAAGGCAGGGCTTTCCTCCTCTTCGGTCCACTGGGAAAAAGCAGAGCTGGATTATGACGACGGCAGAGCAGAATATGAGCTGGAATTTCACAGCGGTCACCGGGAATACGAATGTACCGTTGACGCAATCAGCGGCAATGTCCTGAGCTTTGAAAGAGATTAGCCTTGCATTTATCACCTTCTCCTGTTATACTGAATCTGGAAAATCCACCTGAGCGCTCTGGTTTCCTTTGCATGGGATTTTCCGTTTGTATACTCCTATTGAGCGGTTCAGGCAGTCAGCTGCCTGAACCCTTTTTTATCTCTACACCGGAGGGGGAAAGAGCTTCCATGTTGATGACCATGATGATGGTGGAAAACCAATTAAAGCCGCTTCGTCCCGCAGCGGACCCGCAGCAGCTGGAATCCCTTCTGCACGAAATCGCACAGGGCAGCCAGGAGGCGTTTGAACAGCTGTACCACGCCACCGACAGCGCCATCTACGGTTTTGCCCTGTCGCTGACCCGCAACCACCACGAGGCGCAGGACGTGATGATGGACACCTATCTGAAGATTCGCTGCGCTGCCCACCTGTATCTGCCGATGGGCAAACCGATGGCATGGATTTTGACCATCACCAAAAATATTGCCCGCACCCGCCTGCGTGCCGCCTCCCGACAGATTCCCTTTGAGGAGGTCGAGCAGTCCTTCCTCCCCTTTGACCACGACACCGAGGAGGCGATCGCTTTGGAACAGGCGATGCGGGTGCTCAACGAGCAGGAACGGCAGATTTTGATTCTGCACGCGGTGACCGGACTCAAGCACCGTGAGATTGCAGAAATGATGGGCATGCCGTTGGCGACAGTGCTTTCCAAATATGCCCGCTCGCTTAAAAAATTAAAAGCACAGCTGGAACAGCAGCCATCCGATGGCAGGGAGGTGTAGGAGGATGAAGGACAACCAAAACAAACGCAGAAAACTGACCGACGAACAGGTCGAGCAGATGCTGGCAAGGGCGGTGCAGAAGAATGTGCCTGATATTCTCCAGCAGGCAGCCTCCACACCGGTCACCCCACTTGCCATGGTGGATGAGAACCTGCTCGTCCAATACCCGCGCAGACGTCCGCACTGGCAGAGACTGGCAGCCGCCTGCCTGATGCTCCTGCTGACCGGTGCCGGCATCTTCAGCTGGCTGTGGTTTCCCACCCGGGCGGTGGTTTCCATCGAAGTCAATCCTTCGGTGGCGCTGTCGCTCAACCGCTTCTCCTATGTCATCAACACCCGCGCCAACAACGATGACGGCGCTGAGCTGCTCGACGACCTTTCGCTAAACAATCTCAAGCTGGACACCGCCCTCAATGCCCTCATCGGCGCAATGGACCGTCAGGGCTATCTGACACCGTCGGCGCAGGTCAACATCTTTGTTGACGGCAAGGATGACGACTACAACCGACAGCTCTACCAGCAGGTCACCGACAGCTTCTCCCACCTTCTTCCATCGCAAGCACCGCAGGAAGAAACAAAGGAGCAGGAGGACACCCCGCAGCTGCTCTCGGAGGAACAGGTCAAACAGATTTGCCTGTCCCACGCCGGTGTCCAGGCTGCACAGGCTTCCTTCCAGTCTATTTCCTTGCAGCAGGGGGAACAGCCGGTCTACCAGCTTTTGTTTACCGCTGCGGGCAGCTCCTACATCTACCGCATCGACCCGTACAGCGGGCAGGTCCTCTCCTATGAGCGCACCGAGGAAACAGCCGCCCAGCCAAACACACCTGCCGCTTCTGCTCCTGCCCAACCGCAGGCAGAGCCGAAATCGGTTTCGCTGGAGCAAGCAAAACAGCTTGCCCTGCAAAAAGCCGGACTGAGCGGACAGACGGTCACCTGGGAAAAGGCGGAGCTGGATGAAGAGGACGGCATTTCCTATTACGAGCTGGAGTTTACCTTCTCTCAAAGCGAGTATGAATGTGAAGTCGATGCCGTCAGCGGCAGCATCCTTAAATTTGAACAGGATTAAAGGTCTTTCGATAAAAAATCAGGCAGAGGAAAACAAATATTTCCCTCTGCCTGATTTTTTTATCGGTGGGATGCCGCATCCTCTTCTGAGGCGGATTCCTCCTGCTCCTTTTCATAATACTGCGCCTGTGCCTGCCACAGACGGTTATATTTTCCGTCGACGTCGGCAATCAGGCTGTCGTGGTTGCCCTGCTGGACGATTTTGCCGCCGTCAAACACCAGAATCTCATCGCAGAATCGGCAGGAAGAAAGCCGATGGCTGATGTAGATGGTGGTCTTATCCTGCGCAATCTCGTTAAAGCGCGCATAGATTTCCGCCTCGGCAATCGGGTCGAGTGCCGCTGTCGGTTCGTCCAGGATGATAAATGGAGAATCCTTGTACAAAGCGCGGGCAATCGCGACTTTCTGCGCCTCGCCGCCGGAAAGCTCGACTCCTGTTTCCGAAAAATCCCGATACAGCACCGTATCCAATCCGTTGGGCATCCGGTCCAGCCGCTCGCCAAAGCCGACCTTTCGCAGGACGGTTTCCACCTTTTCGCGGTCGTATCGGCAGCTGCCTGCTACGTTGTCACCCAACGGCTGTGAAATCAACTGAAAATCCTGAAAGACGACCGAGAAGATGTGCATATAGTCGTCGTACCGGTACTTTCTGATGTCGATGCCGTTGAGCAAAATCTGTCCTTCCTGCGGGTCATACAGTCGGCAGAGCAGCTTGATGAAGGTCGTTTTGCCGGAACCGTTCTCTCCGACCACTGCCATGCGCTCTCCAATCCGAAAGCGCAGGCTGACGTTATGCAGCGCCCACTGCTCCGAGCCGGGGTAGCGGAAGGAAACATTGCGAAACTCCACCTCATATTTGCGGTCGGAGCGTTTTTCGGTGGTCAGGGAGCCCTGGTACATCGAATTGGGAATATCCAGCAGCTGATAGACCGGCTTTAAAAAGGCGGCGTTGCTCTTGACGGTTCCCCAGGTGCGGAACAGGTCGCCGATATTTTGGGAAAGAGCGGTGACAGCGCCTACATACTGGGTGATGGAGCCGACGCCAAAGGCTCCTCCCATCGCCTTTAAGCAGGTGAACAGGTAGATGAAACCGGTCAAAAACGCCGAGATGCCTTCACTGAGTCCTTCGGTCAGACCCATCTTTCCCCTGGACAGCTTTGCCGGCTCTCCTTTGGTGGTAAACATACCGGTCTCTTTCCAGTAATGCTCTGCTATCTTCTGCTGCTCATACATCCTGATGTCGATGGCGCGGGAACGGTCTGACCCCAAACCACTCCAGAAGTTGAAGATGCGGTTGCCATACTTGGAAATCTCCGCAAGCCCGCTCCACATTCCAACCACCTTTTCGCCTAGCTTGCCGGACAGAAAGCTGATGGCGCCGATGACAGCGACCAGCAGCAGAACAAACAGCGGGTTATTGAGCCACCGATACCCTGCCGACTGCTCGGGCACCGGCAGCATAAACAGGCTGACGCTTAAAAAGACGGCGCTGAGGATACCCAGCAGCGCGGTGGAAACCTCCTCCACCAGCGATGCCAGTTTTCTGATTCCCCAGCTTCCCCAGCGCTGGTTCTGCAAAACCTGTGAACGCAGGTCATAGGTGCTCTGCTTGTCGATGTCGGCAAAGTCCATCGAGAAAAACTTTTTGGCAAACAGCTGTTCCTGCTTGATGGCAAAGACTTCTTTCTCCACCTTCTTCCAGCGCAGCAGGCAGGCGCGCAGCAGCATCAGCGCGCAGCCGGCACCTACCGTCCAGGCGACCCATCCCCACAGCACCGATGGACGGCGCAGACTGGCAAGCTCATCGATCAGCCGTGCTGACAGATAGATGGTCACATAAGGGGAAACTGCCTCTACCAGCGAATACAGCAGGATGGAAGGAAACAGTTTCGGACAGAGCCGATGGACATCTGCAAAGGCTTTGCGGTGGATTTTGATTGCTTCTTTGTTGCTCATTAGAATTCCTTCCCTTCCTTGTAGTAGCGGCTTTGTATCTCAAAGAGTTTGGCGTAGCCGCCGCCCTGCTGCAAAAGCTGCTCGTGGGTGCCCTCCTCGCGGATGCCGCCGTTCTCCAAAAAGATGATGCGGTCGCAAAAGCGGGTCGAAGCCAGTCGGTGCGAAATGAACAGCGAAGTCTTTCCCTTGCTCATCTCGTCATATTTTAAGTAGATGTCATTTTCTGCAATCGGGTCGAGCGCCGCGGTCGGTTCGTCCAGCAGCAGGATACCGCCGTCCTTGTACAAAGCGCGCGCCAGCATCAGGCGCTGGGTCTGTCCGCCCGAAAACAGCACGCCGTCCTCATAGACCTCTCTGCCCACCTTGGTTTCGATTCCCTGCGGCAGCTGGGAAATCTTTTCGGTCAGCCCTGCCTGCTCGATGCACCGGTTGATTTTTTCCACATCGTAGCCCTGCGCCTGCTGGGAAATATTCTGCGCCACCGATGCGCTGAGCACCGAAAAATCCTGAAAGACTGCCGAAAACAGCCGGTAGTACTCCCTGCGGTCCAACTGGCGGATGTCCTGCCCATTGAGCAGCACCCTGCCCTCAGTCGGGTCCAGTAAGCCGCACAGCAGCTTGACTAATGTGGTCTTACCTGCTCCGTTGAGTCCCACGATTGCCAGCTTTTCGCCTGCATGGACGGTCAGGTTCATATGGTCGATGGTATTTTTTGTTGCCTTGGGATAACAAAAGGACACATTCTCCAGCCGCAGCTCATAGCCCTGCGCCTTTGGAAGCTGCTTGCCGCCTGCAAAGCAGAACGGCTCCTCAATCTCCAGATATTCGCGAATGCTGGTCAAATCCAGCGCCTCCCGGCGCAGGGTCATGCTGTCGTTTAAAATGCCGGTAATCCAGTTGGCAAAGCCGCCGATTGCCGAAAAATAAAGCAAAAATTCGGAGGCGCTTAATCCCTGGTCCAGCGCCATATTCAAAAGATACCAGTAAGCCAGCCCGTTTCTGGCAACGCTGAGTGCAACGTCCACCAGATTGCCCAGCAGCTGTACCCGCTCCCGACGCAGGATAAAGCCTTCATACAGCCGCATGGTGCTGTCGTAGATTTCCTCGAGCCAGCCGCCCAGCCCAAAGATGCGGATGTCCTTTGCCAGATTGATCGACTCGGATTTTTTCTGGATGTAGCTGAGCTTGGCGGTATACTCCCGCTCCTCCTCGCGGTGCACAAAGTTCCAGCTGCTGGTGCGGCGGGCAACCAGATAGCTGACCAGAGTGGTCACCATCACCACTGCCATCATCACCGGCTCTACCCGGACTAGCAGCAGCAGATAGATAGCAAAGCCTGCTATATCCCCCAGCAGCAAGGTCATCGTTTCCCAGATGTGCTCGCTGGGTTCTGCGTTGCCTGACATCGCATGGGAAGCACCCTTATACATTTTGATTCGCTCCGGGTCCAGGGTGTTTGGGTAGGATGTGGTGTTGTTTTTGTATTCCACCTGATTGATCAAACCGGTTCTGACCTCCACCCGTCCATACAGGGTGTTGAGCGCCAGGTAGCTTTTCAGTCCCTTTGCCAGAAACAGCAGCACGGTAAACAGCAGGATGGTCCCAATCAACTCAGCAACCGGCGCTGCCTGCTCCACCTTCGACAGAATCTGCGGTGCCACAAACAGCTCGGTCAGATTGACCGCTACTGCCGCTGCCGCACACAGCACGCACAGGGTCAGCACACTTTTGCAGATTCTCCAGGCGTTGCCAATCATCCATGCGATATTTTGGGTCATGGTATACTTTGATTTTCTTTTCATCATCCTTCACCTCTTCATGCCTACAGCATAGCACAAAAAAAGGTCCCCGTGTTATTTCGGGGACGAATTGTCTGATTTTGGGGACGAATTGCAGCTGCCTTCCGGCTGCTGCGGCAGCAAAATCTCGGTGGTAAAGGCGCCATCCTCCGAATTGCGGTCCACATATCCATCCAGGCGGCGGATGATCCGGTCCATCTGCATCAGACCCAGACCGTGACCCTTGCCCTTGCTGGTAGCAAAGCGTCCGGCTGTCTTTTTCAGCTTTTTGCCCGCAGTAAAATTGGTGAAGGAGATATACAGCTGCTCCCCCTTCATCTCCATATAGACGCGGATCAGCCGTTCCGGTTCCGGCAGCTGTAGGCTGGCTTCGATGGCATTGTCAAACAGGTTGCCCAAAATGCAGCACAAATCCAGTTCCGGCAGCCGCAGCTTGACCGGGATGTGCGCATCGGCAACCACCTGCACCTGCTTGGAGCGTGCCAGCGAGATTTTGGAATTGAGGATAGCATCGGTCATCGGGTTGCCGGTTTTGATCACCATATCCAAGGTGGTCAAATCGTCATCCAGTTCATCCAGATACCGCCTGAGCGCCTCCAAATCTCCCTTTGCCGCATACGCCTTCATCGTCTGGATATGGTTGCGGTAGTCGTGCCGCCACCCGCGCATCTGCCGGTACATATTTTCCACCTCTGCATAGTGGGTCTGGACCAACTCGCTTTGATATTCGTCAATCTGGCGGTTTAGCCGCTTCCAGCCAAATTCCATCCTGCTTCCCCCTCCTATTTCATGTGGATGATGGCGCGGTTGAGCTTGTCATAGGCGCCGCGCGGCAGCGGGATGCTTCTGCCGTCGGTCAGATAGATGTCGCTTCGGGTCACCCGGCTGATGTCGTTCAAATTGACCACCGCCGAACGTCCCACCCGGAAAAAACGTTCGTCCAGCTGCTCCATCAGCTCGCTCAGGCTTTTTTTCACCGTGTAGTCCTGTCTTGCGTGGACGGTGACATAGTTGCGCTGCACCTCCAAAGCGCTCACCTGGTACAGCGGCACACGCACCATCTCCTCGGCTGTTTCCAGCGTCAGTACCTTGGTGTTTTTGTGCAGCCGCTCCACTGCGCGGTCGAGCACTGCAAACAGCTTTTCCTCCTTCACCGGCTTCATCAGGTAGTGCAGCGCTGCCACCTCATACCCTTCGGTGATGTAGTCGGAATAGCCGGTGATAAAAACAATCTGCATCAGCTCGTTGGTGCGGCGCACCTGCTTTGCCAGACTGACGCCGTCCATCTCTCCCATCTCAATATCCAACAGCAGCAGGTCAAAATCCGGCTGTGGACAGGAGAATAAAAACTGCTCTGCGCTGCAAAATTCGGTCATCTCCACCTGATTTCCCCGCTGCTGCGCCCAACGTGCGGTCAGCTGCCTCACATACTCTCTGTCCTCCTGCCTGTCGTCACAGATTGCAATTCTGTAGTCCATCTTTTTCCCCTCTTCCATCCCGTTTTACCTGTTTATTATAGCAAATTTGAGCAAAAAAACAAAGCACCCTCCTAAATAGGAGAGCGCTTTGCATCGTTTTTTAATCAAGGTACAGCTCTATTCGGGTCTTCTGGGTGTCTTTGCTGACGGTAGTCGTCAAAAGATAGTTGACCTGCTCGCCGTTTTCATAGCCGCTGATGATATTGACCTGCTCCGGCTGAATCTCCACTCCGTTGACCTGAGGCAGAAATTCCCCTGCCTCCACCTGCTCCCGGGTGTACCAGATGCTGGTGACCATCGTAAAGCTGCCTGCGGCCGACTGGTAGGAATCAAACAGCTCGCCCTGGTGGGTGACCTGCTGTACCTGCTGTGGAGCGCTCAGGTCCTGCGCATCATAGACCGTCATGGTGACTGTTTGTGTCTCCTGCGGGCAAAGCACCGCAAAGCTGGTTTCCGATGCCAAAATCATTGCATTCTTTTCCAGCTGCAAAGCGGATACCTGTTTGCCGCTTTTGTCACTGAGCACCGCTTCTCCGGTCGTTGGCTGATAGGTCAGGCTGCCGTTTTTCAGCGAAAGGACTTGCGGTTGGCTGTCCAGCGCATTTTCCATCACGCTTTTGATGGAAAATGGTTGAGCCTCCTCTTCTGCCGCCTCTGCCGCTTCTGCGACCGGCTCCTCCGACTCGGTCAGGGATGCCGATTCTTCCTGCGCATCGGCTGCCATCGAGATGGAGTTGAGTATC
>FR880194.1 GCA_000435195.1 Clostridium sp. CAG:169
CAATCATTTCATAATCGCTTGCATAGCTGTATCTATCTCCGCTGGCTTCTCTGATTTTCTGCAAAGTATCAATGATAATCAGTCGGGTGTCTCTGTGCTCTGATACAAAACGGGTCAGCTGTTCATACAGCCCTGCACCGAGCTGTTTGGCACAAGTTGCGAAGTGGAGGGTATCTGTCCCCTCTACTCCGAACATACGGGACAAACGCTCCTGCAAGCGTCTGTAGTCATCCTCCAAAGCAAGGTATAACACAGTCCCTGTATGGACAGAATACTTCCAAAGAGGAATCCCTGTGCTGACATGATAGGCAATCTGCGCCATCAGGAATGATTTGCCGACCTTGGGAGCGCCTACAAACAGATAGGTTCCGGGGTAAAGCAGATCGTCGATAATTGGCAGTCTGCTTTCGTATACGATGTCATACAACTGGCTCATAGTCATGGTAGCCAGATAGGACGGGTCGGACATTCTCTGCATCTGACGAAGCATCTCCTCCATACTTTCATCTATGGGATTGATTTCTTCGTTGCCAGTTGTTATAATTTCATTTGTTACATAGGAAAGCGACTGTTCCCCATCTGCGCCAACAGATGGAATCGGGACGGTCGTTTTTTCATTTTCCTGCATCAAGCGTTGTCACCTCCAATTTCCAAACCGTAAAACTTCTGCTTAAAGAACTGGATTGAGCATTTGCCTGCAATGGTATGATAGCCCATACTTTTCAGCTCCTCATTCAAATCTCTGATGATTTGATAAGATTTGCTGCGGCTGACATCCAATACCTGCTGAACTTCTTCTGCTGTGATAAACTGTGCTCTCATGGTTACCTCCTGTGTTCAAAAGATGATTTGCGCATTTTTTATTCACTCATTTCTTCTGAATTTTCTAAATACGCACTTTTAATACGCTTTCATTATACGAACAAAAGCTGCTTTTGTCAATACTTGTGGGATAAAAATATGTACTTGAAATTCATATTTCTTTGTGATATGATAAATACGAGGTGAATCAACTATGGATAATTTCGATTATTCCGCAATCGGTCAGCGGATAAAAACACTGCGAAAACGCAAAGGACTGAATCAGACTCAACTGGCTAACCTTATTGGGAAATCTCTGCGTACCGAACAGAAGTACGAAACCGGAGAAATCGAGGTTTCCATTGATGTCGTAAACGAAATAGCAAAACATCTGGATACAACGCCGACCTTTATCCTTGGCTACGAAACCAATACGGCGCCTATCAGAAGTCTTGCTGACATAATGAGCTTCCTATTTGAACTAAACAAGGTATCCTCTCTTAAATTTGATGTGGATGTAAAAAAGCCCCCTCGCAGCAACGAGTGGACCTGTTCTATCCGTTTTAATGGAAAAGAGATGGATGCTGACCATAACGCAGATATGTGTTTGTTCTTGGAACAATGGGAAGATATGCGTGAGGATGTGCGCAGCTACAACTGTTCTGCAGCTGCATTACATAGCTGGCAAGAACAGACCCTTGCGTACTATGCTGGAGCTTCCGTAGAATGTGTGGAACCGGAAGAACTTGACGAGGACGAGCGCTTGGCTCGTCGCAGAGCTTATCTTGAAAAGGAGTTTGGCTCTGAGAAATAATTAAGGTCTGACATTGGGATAGAAAAGGAGAACACAATGTCAGTAACAAGAGATAAGAACACCGGGAAATGGATGTCTCAAATCCGAGTAAAGGATTGGACAGGAAAGGAGATCCACAAAAAGAAAAGAGGCTTCAAAACCAAAAAAGAAGCCTTGCAATGGGAACAGGATTTTATCAGTCAGGCCGATGGCAGCCTGGGTATGAAGTTCAAGGATTTTGTTGAAATCTATATGAAAGATGCAAATCCTCGTCTCAGAGAAACGACTTTAGCCAATAAGCACTATCTGTTTAATAAGAAAGTCCTCCCATATTTTGGAGAGATGCCCATCAATGCCATCAAAGCGACTGATATCCGCAACTGGCAAAACGAACTGATTCACTACCGTCGCCCCAACGGCAGAGGTTATTCACCGACCTATCTGCGAACCATCAATAACCAGCTCACCGCAGCCTTCAACTTTGCAGTGAAGTTCTACGGATTGAGAGAGAACCCCTGTCACAAGGCAGGAACCATGGGTAAGAAAAACGCCGATGAAATGCTGTTCTGGACGAACGAGGAATTCAAGGTGTTCATTGAAGCCATGGAGAGCAGACCTGTCGGCTACACCGTTTTCATGGTAATGTATTACACGGGACTGCGTGTCGGCGAACTGCTGGCTCTGACACCGGAGGATATTGATTTCGACCGACACATTATCTCTGTCAACAAGAACTATCAGCGTTTGAACGGAAAGGACTATATCTATCCGCCTAAAACAGAAGCCGGCTACCGTGAGGTGGTTATGCCAAAGGTATTGGAAGCCTGCCTGAAAGACTATCTGTCAAAACTCTACGATGTACAGCCTACAGACCGCATCTTTCCTTACGACAGGGGCTGGGTCGGCAGACAGATGAAGTATGGCTGTGAGCACTCCGGAACGCAGAAAATCAGAGTGCATGATGTACGTCATACCCATGCCAGTTTGCTGATTGATATGGGCTGCACACCGCTTCTGGTTGCAGAACGCTTGGGACACGAAAGGGTACAGACCACCATGGACACCTACAGCCACTTGTATCCGAACAAGCAAAGTGAAGTAGCCGATCAGTTTGATGCGCTGGCTGAAAAAGATGACGGCTACAAAAAACTCGGCTGATGTAGCCATTTTGTAGCCAGTAAAAAAACAAGAATCCCGAAAAACCCTGTAATATCAAGGTTTTTCGGGACTCAAAAGCCTATTTAACTTATTCCCACTC
>FR880195.1 GCA_000435195.1 Clostridium sp. CAG:169
CATAATCGTCGCCCAAGCTGTCGGAGAAGCACTGTGCCATAACGTTTGCAGAGTCCAAAGCAATCTGGTTGCTGCCTGCGATGTAGTAGTCAACCATAACCGGGAAGGTAACGCCGATTGCACTCAGCTCTTCCATTGCCTGTTTCTTGTACTCTGCTGCTTTTTCTGCATTCAGTCTGACTGGGGTTTCGCCGTTTTCTTCTGGCAGACCCAGCTCTGCTCTTACCAGCTCAACATAGTCTTCTCCGTCGGAGGTGTAGCACAGACCCTTGGTGCTGTAGAAGTTGTTTTCACAGTTCATTGGTTTGATTGGGTTGGTTCTCTTGAAGTTATCAACCAGGTTCAGACCATAGTACCAGGATTTGCGGAATGCTTCATTGGCTACTGCCTTGTTCCAGTTTTCATCCGGTGTACCGTCTTCATTGTGTTTATCATAGTTGAAACGAATCTGACGGGAATAGATTTCGTGTCTCTTTGGAACCAGCTGGTTGTGGAACTTATGATTTGGGTCGTTGTAGATGGTCATCATGTTGCTTTCGCTGAGGTTTACGCTGTCCACTTCACCATTCTCATACATCTGGTAAACAATATCGTTGGACTCTACCATTTTGTAGGTGACAGTATCAAAGCGTTTGCACTCGGTATCCC
>FR880196.1:0-17219 GCA_000435195.1 Clostridium sp. CAG:169
AGGAGAGTGGGTTGGTGTCGTAGTCCACCTTCTCCGCTTTAGAGCAGCTGCTCAAACAAAACAGCACAGCCAGCAGGAGAGCAACAGTACGAATCCATCTTTTCAACATCATTTCACCTTGCCTTTCCGACAGATTTCAATGGTTTCTTTTCTTCACTTTATCATATTGCTTCATGCAATTCAATAGATATAGAAAAAATCAATCGGGGGGGGGTACAGACGTAGAAATTCGATTTTTCCCTTCTTTCTGCCGCCGCTTTTGATGGGACAGGAAAAGGGAGCAGCATCCTTTGCAGGGGAGAAAAGGGAATTTTGATTATGGAATCTATACAAACAGCTTGCACAAAGCATCGGTGCAGTTGTATAATAAAGATGCAAATGAAAAGCAGGAATTTGGATTTCTGCTTACAAGATAGAATCAGGAGGAAGATCATCATGCGCGCATACGAAAGACTATTGCACTATGTCAGCTTTGGCACCCAGTCCGACCACACATCCGAAACCGTTCCATCCACCGCAAGCCAGAAGGTGTTGGCTGCCGACCTGGTGGAGGAGATGAAGAAAATCGGCATTGCCGACGCCTTTGTGGATGACAAGGGCTATGTCTACGGCAGTATCCCTGCCACCAAGGGCAAGGAGGACAAACCGGTCATCGGCTTTATCGCTCACATGGACACCGCGGAGGATGCTTCCGGTGACAACATCCGGGCAAAGGTAGTCGAGTATAACGGCGGCGACATCCTGCTCAACGAAGAAAAGCAGATTTACCTGACCGAGAAGGAGTATCCTTCCATCAAAAAATATGTCGGTCAGCATCTGATGGTCACCGACGGTACCACCCTGCTGGGTGCAGACGACAAAGCCGGCGTAGCGGAGATTATGACGATGGCAGAGCAGCTGCTCAACGACCCGACCATCGAGCATGGAAAAATCTGCATCGGTTTTACCCCAGACGAGGAGATTGGACGCGGCGCCAACTACTTTGACGTCAAAGGCTTCGGCGCACAGTTTGCCTACACCGTCGACGGCGGCGAGCTGGGTGAGCTGGAATATGAAAACTTCAACGCAGGCTCTGCCAACGTGCAGGTCAACGGTCTGAGCATCCACCCGGGTTCTGCAAAGAACGCGATGCTCAACGCCTCCCTGCTGGCAATGGAATTCCATCAGATGCTGCCGGTCGAGCAGAATCCACGCTACACCGAAGGCTACGAGGGCTTCTTCCATCTGAGCGAGATGAAGGGTCATGTGGAGCAGGCGGAGCTGGATTATATCATCCGCGACCACGATGCTGCAAAATATGAGCAGAAAAAACAGGTGATGCAGGAAATTGCAGACTACCTCAACCACAAATACGGCGAAGGCACCTTTGTGCTGACCATCAGCGATTCCTACCGCAATATGAAGGAGATGGTACAGCCGCATATGCACCTGATTGACAACGCAAAGAAAGCATTTGCACAGTGCGGCGTAGAGGCGCAGACCGTTCCGATTCGCGGCGGCACAGACGGCGCAAGACTGTCCTACATGGGTCTGCCTTGTCCGAACCTGTCCACCGGCGGTCACAACTTCCACGGTCGCTTTGAATATATTCCAATCGAAGCGATGGACAAGATGGTAGAAACCCTGATCAACATTTCTAAAATCTATGCTGAATAATGGGGTATCGCACCTCGTTTTATGCACGAAGCTTTGTGGGGAAAATGGAAATTTTGCACCCGCAAGCTGCCTTGAATAAAAAATTTTCGTCCACCTTTTTTAAAAGGTGGCGGGTGTTCAGCGGGCAGCGCCTGCTGGTCGACGGGAATTTTATTTTTGCTGCATATATACGAACGAATTCAATCACGCGGGAGGGATTGCTTTGGGCACTCCAAAAACAAATGCGATGCGGATTCTGGAAAAGGAAAAGATTTCCTACCAGATGCACACCTATGATGCTTCCGATGGGCAGATCGACGGCGCTGCCGTTGCCCGCAAGGTGGGGATGGACCCTGCCAAGGTGTTCAAAACGCTGGTGACCCAGGGACACAGCGGAAACTATTTTGTCTGTGTGTTGCCGGTGGAGCACGAGCTAAACTTAAAAAAGGCAGCCAAGGTGTTTGGAGAAAAATCGCTGGAGATGATTCCGGTTGCCAAAATCAATGCGGTCACCGGATACATCCGCGGCGGATGCTCCCCCATCGGGATGAAGAAAAGCTACCGGACGGTCTTTGACTGCTCGGCACAGCAGCAGGAAACGATGGTGGTCAGCGGGGGAAAGATTGGTTTTCAGATTGAAGCCAAGCCTGACGACCTGCTCAAAGCCTGCGGCGGTGTCTATGCGGAGATTTTGGCAGAGTAACAGAAGATGCAGCACCAAAGGAGGAAACGGATAGAAGAGATTTGCAAACTGGGCAAGGAATCCCTGAAAGAAATCGTGGCATTTGACTGCCTTTGCTTTCCGACCGACTTTTGGCAGCAGGAAGACTGGGAGAATTTGCTGAAAGACGAGCGTGCCATCTACTATGCTCTGCTGGACGGCGAGCAAATTGTCGCTGGGCTGTTTCTCTACAACTGGCAGGGAAAGCGGGATTATGTCAAAATCATGAGCCTTGCAGTCCATCCAAAGTACCGCAAGCAGGGCTTGGGAGAGCGGCTGCTGCGTCACGCAGAGCGGGAGATGAGGCAGCTTGGGATGACAAAGTTCTGCGGAGAAACCAGAGCGTCCAACAATGCCATGCAGCGGTTGTTTACAAGGTGTGGCTATCGGCTGGAGTGGGTGGAGGAAAATTACTACCAGCATCCCGACGAAAGTGCATACAAGTATATCCTGCAATAAGATGAGAAAAAGCAATAGGCGCAGACCAAACGGTCTGCGCCTATTTGTTATAGAAAAAAGTTTTTGCAATGACTTATTTTTTAGCTTCCTTTGCCCAGCTGTCTTTAAGTCCGACAATCTGGTTAAAGACACCTTCATCCTTGCTGTCCTTGCAGAAGTAGCCGGTGCGGACAAACTGGAATTTGTCGCCCGATTTTGCCTCTGCCAGAGCCGGCTCCAGCTTGCAGTGGTGCAGCTCGGTCAGCGAGTTCGGGTTGAGGTAGTCCAGATAGTTGGTGCCTTCCGGTACGTCGTTGACATTTTCCAAGGTGAACAGGTAGTCATACAGACGAACGGTGGCATCGATGGCATATTTTGCGGATACCCAGTGGATGGTGCCTTTGATTTTTCTTCCGTCAGCCGGGTTGCCGTTGCCGGTTTCCAGGTCAGCGGTGCAATGCAGCTCGACGATGTTGCCCTGCTCGTCCTTGATAATTTCATTGCATTTTACAATGTAAGCGCCCATCAGACGAACTTCGCCGTCCGGTTTCATGCGGAAGAACTTCGGAGGCGGTACTTCGGCAAAGTCGTCGGCATCAATGTACAGTTCGCGGGTGAACGGAACCGCTCTGACACCGGCTTCCTCATTTTTCGGGATGTTTGGCAGCTCGAAGGTTTCTTCCTTGTCTTCCGGGTAGTTGGTGATGACCACTTTAATCGGGTGCAGGACAGCTACGCGGCGCTGTGCGGTGGTGTTCAGCTCGTCGCGGATGCAGTGCTCCAGCAGACCGATGTCCACGATGCTGTATGCTTTGGCTACGCCGGCTTTTTTAACAAATTCGTTGATAGCAGTCGGGGTGTAGCCGCGGCGGCGCAGACCACAGATGGTAGGCATTCTCGGGTCATCCCAGCCGTCTACCTTTTTAGTTTCCACCAGCTCGCGCAGGTAGCGTTTGCTCATGACAGTGTGGGTGACGTTCAGGCGGGCAAACTCGTACTGATGCGGTTTGTGCTCAAAGCCGATGTTATCCACGACCCAGTCGTACAGCGGGCGGTGGTTCTCAAATTCGATGGAGCACAGCGAATGGGTGATGCCTTCAAGTGCGTCCTGAATCGGATGTGCATAGTCGTACAGCGGATAGATGCACCATTTGTCGCCCTGTCTGTGATGATGTGCGCGCACGATGCGGTAGATTGCCGGGTCGCGCAGGTTCATGTTCGGGGACGCCATGTCGATTTTAGCGCGCAGGGTGTGGCTGCCGTCCGGGAACTCGCCGTTCTTCATCCGCTCAAACAGGTCAAGGTTTTCCTCCACCGAGCGGTTGCGGTACGGGCTTTCCTTGCCGGGTTCGGTCAGGGTGCCGCGGTACTCGCGCATTTCGTCGGCACTCAGGTCATCGACGTAAGCTTTGCCTTCACGGATGAGCTTGAGGGCAAATTCATAACATTGATCAAAGTAGTCCGAGCCGTAGTAGATGCCGCCGGTCGGCTCTGCACCCAGCCAGCGCAGGTCCTCTTCGATGGATTTTACATACTCGTCATCCTCGCGGACCGGGTTGGTGTCGTCAAAGCGCAGATTAAACAGACCGTGGTATTTCTGTGCAGTACCGGAGTTGATCCAGATGGCTTTTGCCGAACCGATGTGCAGGTAGCCGTTTGGTTCCGGTGGAAAACGGGTGTGGATTTCTTTTACACGACCCTCTGCCAGGTCGCTGTCGATAATATCATGGATAAAATTCGATACATTTTCGGTATCCAGGATTTTTTCATCAGCCATGAAAAGTCAGTCCTTTCAAAAATTGATAGCGGAAAAATTTATCGGTTGCTCAACAGTTCGATTGCCTGTGCAAGGCGCTGCTGGCAGACCTCCTCGCCCAAAATCTGCATCACGCTGCACAGGTCTGGGGAGTTGGTGCGTCCGGTGATGGCAAGGCGGATGACCTGGCTGACATCGCCGACGTGACCTTTGTACTGGTCCGGGTTCTTCTTGTAATCCTTTGGTTTAGCAGCGAAGCCCAGCGATTCGCCCAGCTCGCGCACCTTGTTGAACCAGGTTTCTCCATCGTCCGCAGGGGAGTAGAGGGAGCGGTACTGGGTCAGGATGTCCAGTGCATCCTGGGTGCTGACATTTTCCGGGTACTCGCTGGCAGCGGTGAACAGCTCCTCATAGAAGAAGGCAACATAATCCTTGACCTCGCTCCAGATGGCGATGTCCTTTCTTGGCTTGGCGCCGCCGCGTCCGATGGCAAAAATGGCTTTTGCCTTCTGCTCGTCTGCGGTGAGCAGGGTGTACAGCTGCGGGTCAAAGTCTTTTGCCCATGCGGTGACCTCATCATATACCTGGTCTGCGCTCATCACCGAGATGGTGTTTTTGCTGACGTCCTTGAGCTTGTCGATGTCGAACAGCGAGCCGCTGTTGCCCATCTTTTTGGTGGTAAACTGGAAATCGCCCATCGGAGCGGTCGGGTTAGCAAGACGCCAGTCCTCGAAGTTGGAGTTTAACAGGGTCATCAGGTACTCCAGCACCGATGGCACCGGATAGCCCTCTGCATTGTAGAAGTCGAGCGCCAGCTCCGGGTCCTTTCTCTTGGAAAGCTTTCTTTTGGAGCCGCCGTCCATCTTCATCAGCTGAGCAGTGTGGACATATTTTGGAGCCTTCCAGCCCATCGTGCGGAACAGCTGGAGGTGGATATTCAAAGTAGCCAGCCACTCTTCGCCGCGGACAACGTGGGTGGTGCCCATGAAGTGGTCGTCGATGATGTGGGCAAAGTGGTAGGTCGGGATGCCGTCGGATTTGAGCAGCACGATGTCCTGATCGTTTTCCGGCAGCTCGATGTCACCCTTGACCAAATCGCGGTGAACAAAGCGTTTGTTCGGGTCGCCCGGGCTTCTGAAGCGCAGGACATACGGCTTGCCTGCCTGGATGTTTTCTTCGATCTCTTCCAGAGTCAGGTCGCGGCATTTTGCCCACTGACCGTAGTAGCCGAAGTTGATTTTCATCTCCTGCTGCTTTTCGCGCATGGCGGTCAGCTCTTCCTCGGTGCAGAAGCATGGGTAAGCCATTCCCTGTTCCACCAGCACCTTGGCAAAGGTTTGGTAGATTTTGGCGCGCTGGCGCTGGCGGTAAGGACCGTAGGCACCGTTGTCGCCTTCGATGGTGGCACCCTCGTCAAAGTTTAAGCCGTAGTGGTTGAAGACGCGGATGATGGTTTCCACGCCGCCCTCTACTGCACGCTTGAGGTCGGTGTCCTCGATGCGCAGGAAGAAAACGCCGCCGCTCTGGTGAGCCAGACGTTCACTGACGATGGCGCTGAACAGGTTGCCTAAATGCATAAAGCCGGTTGGGCTGGGTGCGATTCGGGTGACCTTTGCGCCTTCCGGCAGGTTGCGTGGTGGGTACATCGCTTCGATGTCTGCCGGTGTGGTGGTAATATCTGGAAAAAGCAGTTGTGCAAGACGCTGGTAATCCATTTGTATAATCTCTCCTTTTATGAAAACGCCGCCTTTGGACAAGCCAAAACAGCATGGATTTATATAGATAAAATCGGGGATTTATAGATACTAGGATACCACAAAATCTGGATGAATAAAAGGGTTTTGCCCAAATTTACCCTTTTCTTCCACCAAAAAAGCGAAGGACTTTGCAGGAAGTCCTTCGCTTTGGTTTAAAAAATGGGAGAAGAGGGGATTATTCCACCACAATCAGGTCTTTGGTGTAGCGGTTGAGCACCTCGCAGCCGTCCTCGGTGACCAGCACCAGGTCCTCGATGCGCACGCCAAAGTTTCCGGGCAGATAGATGCCGGGCTCGATGGAAAAGACCATGCCGGGACGGGCGATGGTTTCGCTTTCGGAGGATACCGGCGGACGCTCGTGCTCCTTCATGCCGATGCTGTGTCCGGTACGGTGGGTGAAGTATTCTCCATAGCCGGCATCTTCGATGACCTTGCGCGCTGCCAGGTCAAATTCCTTGAAAGCAACGCCCGGTTTGATGATGGCGATGGCAGCTTCGTTTGCACGGCGGACCGTTTCATAGACCTTGCGCTGTTCTTCGCTGACCGAGCGGTAGAAGATGGTGCGGGTCATATCGCACCAGTAGTGACCAAAAGGAGCGCCGATGTCCAGAACGATGCTGTCGCCCGGCTGCAAAACGGTGGAGTCAGCATCGTGGTGCGGGTCGGCTCCGTTTTTGCCCATGCCTACGATGGAAAATCCAAGAGAATTGCATCCGTGTTCCTTAAAGAAGTTTTCTACCTTGGTGGAAAGCTCGCGCTCGGTTGCGCCTTCGTGTACAGCATGGATGACCATATCCATGCAGGCGTCGTTGATGCGGGAAGCGTTGCGCATCAGCTCGCGCTCCTCTTCATCCTTGTACATGGTAGCCTGCTCGACCGGCAGCGAACCCATGACCGGCTGCACGTCGGGACGGTGCGCCATCAGACCAATCAGGAAGCGGCTGGGCCAGGTTTCGTCGATGCCCAGTTTGCCGGGCTGCACGCTCTGTGCCAGCTGGGCAACCGGATCGTCGCTGTCGGTGTGTTCCACCAGCTCCATCCCTTCCTGTGGCTGTACGCCAAACAGCTTGTTTCCAAAGAAGGTGACCTTGCCGCTGCTGTGGATGTACACCGCCATCATTCTCTCCAGCGGTGCGACCCAGATTCCGGTCAGATAGTAGACAGGTTCGGTTTCGGTGACAATGATCTGCTCCAGACCCGCTTTTTTCATGTTTTCCAAAACCTGCTGCAATCTTTTTTGATTCATATTAACATCCTCCCTTAAAATTTTATAGCCATAAACAGAAAAATTCTGTTGGTTGCCGTTTTGCAGTAGATGTACAAATGCTTCTATCTTCAAAATGTGGGGAAAGCATTTTCTTGTACACACAACCATTTCCTCCACATTATAGCACATCCATCCGCTGGATGCTATGATTTTTTGGGTGGATTTTCTAAATGCCGGAGATTTTTGCAGCAGATACTTGACAAATCTGCTGTTGTCCAATATAATTTGTAACTATTGATACTTTTGTAACTAAAGATACATTTTAGGAGGAAGAGGATGAAACAGAAGGTAAATGTTCGCAATTTGAGTTTGATGGCATTGTTTGCTGCGTTGACAGCGGTAGGAGCTTTTATCACCATACCGGTGCCGCCGGTTCCGTTTTCCTTGCAGATTTTTTTCGCAATTTTAGCAGGTGCGCTGTTAGGGTCGCGACAAGGTGCGATGAGCATTGTGATTTATCTGCTGCTGGGATTGTGCGGGCTGCCGGTCTTTACCAAGGGAGCGGGCTTGTCCTACCTACTTCAGCCGACCTTTGGTTATCTGCTGGGATTTGTTCCGGCAGCATGGCTGTGCGGAAAAATCATCGAAGTTCGAAAAAGCAGCAGCTTTCGAACGATGCTGGTGGCTTGTTTTTCGGCAGCAGGTGTGGATTTTGCCGTCGGGTGCGGATACTATGCGCTGATTACCAACCTTTGGCTGGGAAAGGGGATAAGTGCAGGGGCAATCTTCTATTCGACCTTTCTGATTTTTGTGCCGGCGGATACCCTGCTGATGGTCTTAGCAGCCTTTTTAGGCAGTCGCTTGCTGCCGATTCTGCGGCGGGAGCAGTTGATTTCCCATTGAGTTGTTTGCCTTGTATCTTTCCTCAAAAGGGAATATAATGAAGAAAAAGAGGGGAGAGATGAAGATGAAAATACAGCCGACCAATTTGACCGAGCCGCTGACAGCTGGAAATCTGCTGTATGACCTGGTGCAGATGCAGCAGCAGGACGAGGAGGAGTTGCACGGCGGCATCTACCGAAATCAGCTGCTGGAAGGGTTTGACGGCAGTGGAATCGAGTTTAAAAACTGTGTCTTTCACGGCTGCCAGTTTTCGCAGTGCTGTCTGGATAATCTTTCCCTCACCGATGTGCTGCTGGAAAATTGCAGCTTTTCTGCCTGCCGTTTGCAGGACCTTGCCGCCTGTCGGGTGACCCTGCGCGGGTGCAAGCTGATGGGTGTCGGGATGGCTCACTCTCTGCTTCGGGATGTGTCCTTCTTAGGGTGCAATCTGCGCTATGCAGCCATGGGAGGGAGCCGGTTGAAGGCGGTGCTGTTTGACGGGTGCAGTTTGCAGGAAAGCGATTGCAGCGAATGGAGATGGAAGGAAACAGCCTTTTCCGACTGTGACCTGCGCAAATCCCAGCTGCTGCACACCTCTTTGAATGGGATGGACCTGCGCAGCTGTGAGCTGGATGGGTTCCGTCTGGCACCTCAAGATTTAAAGGGAGCCATCGTCACACCGGAGCAGGCGATGATGCTGGCGGGTTTTTTGGGTGTTGTGATTCGGTAGCGGGTATGATAACAAAAAGAGCGGCTGCACTTTTGTGCAGCCGCTGTTTTTTATAGATTGCAAAAATTATTTGGTGCCGAAGATACGGTCGCCGCAGTCACCCAGACCAGGAACGATGTATTTATCGTCGTTGAGCTTTTCATCCAGAGCAGCGCAGTAAACCTGTACGTCAGGATGTGCTTCGGTCAGTGCGTTCAGACCTTCCGGTGCAGCGATGATGCACATGAATTTGATATTGGCAGCGCCGCTTTCCTTGAGCATCTGGATGGCAGCGACAGCAGAACCGCCGGTTGCCAGCATTGGGTCGAGGACAATGACCTCGCGCTCGTTGATGTCGGAAGGAAGTTTGCAGTAGTATTTGACCGGCTGCAGGGTCTGTGGGTCGCGGTACAGACCGATGTGACCGACCTTAGCAGCAGGAACCATCGACAGCACGCCGTCGAGCATACCGATACCGGCACGCAGGATTGGAACGAATGCCAGTTTTCTGCCGGCAATGACCTTGGTCTTTGCCAGAGCAACAGGAGTTTCGATTTCAACCTCTTTAAGCGGCAGGTCGCGGGTAGCTTCATAGCACATCAGCATGGATACCTCGCCGACCAGTTCGCGGAATTCCTTGGAACCGGTGTTTTTGTTTCTCAGCAGGGAAATCTTGTGCTGGATGAGTGGGTGATCAAAAATCATAGGAGTCATAATGATCGAATCCTTTCAGTTTTAATAAGATGAGGATAGGTCATCCGGCGCTTGAACAAAAATCAAATGCCAAACCTATATCTCTATTTTACAACAAACGCGGTCAGAAGAAAATATTTTTTTCACCATTTTTTTCAGAAATGGGAAAATCGGCAATTTACTCAAAAAAGACGGGGAAAATGCGTTATTTGCCAAAGTTTTCTTCCAAAGCCAGAATTTTGTCCACCCTTCTCTGATGGCGTCCACCCTCAAAGCCGGTTTCCAGGAAGGCATCGACCATCATGCAGGCAAGTCCTGCGCCGACAACCCTGCCGCCAAAGCACAGAACGTTGGCGTTGTTGTGCAAACGGGTGTATTTTGCGCTGAAGCAGTCGGAGCAGCAGGCAGCGCGGATTCCCTTGACCTTGTTGGCAGCCATCGAGATGCCGATGCCGGTGCCGCAAATCAGGATGCCGATGTCACATTCTCCGCTGGTGATTTTGTCACAGGCAGCCTTGGCAACGTCGGGATAATCCACCGAGTTTTCGTCGTAGCAGCCGACATCTACAAAGTCGACTCCTTTTTCTTCCAGATGTTTTTTGATTTCCTGTTTGAGCAGGAAACCGCCGTGGTCACTACCAATTACGAGCATAATGATACCCTCCGTCGTATTTAGATGATTGGATAAGATGGTGTAAAAATAGCTTTGCAAAAAGCAGGAGCAGTTACTGCTGCTTTTTCAGTTTGAGTTGAAGCTCCCGCTGTGCCTGCGGCAGCTTGAGATAGACAGGAACCAGCTGCTGGGCAGAGATGAGCGGCAGCTTCTGCTGGGTCACCTGGCGCCAGGCGGCAAGCCCGATGCCATAGGCGTGCTGGAGCAGAAGGTGCTTGCCCGGGAGCAAAAGTCGGTCAGCCAGCTGCGGGTCGATGGTCTGCATGGTGTCCTTTACCAGCTGCGCTCCGTCGCCCACCAGCGTGATGGGAGCCTGTTGGGAAAGAGGAATCAGCTGTTCGCACAGCTGGTCTGCCATCAGCGCACAGTCCTCGTGCATCCGCTGCATCTGCCGGTCGGCGTCGAACCAGGCGGTGTAGACCTGACCGCAGCGCGCATCCAGTGCAGGACAGATGATGCCGGTGCGGTCGGACAGGTTGTATGCCAGTCCTTCCAGTGCGGAAACGGCAGCGCAGGGCTTGTCCAGCACCTGCGCCATCCCTTTGACGGCAGCTACCCCGATGCGCAGACCGGTGAAGGAGCCGGGACCCACCGAAGCGGCAAACAAATCCACCTGCTGGATGGTCATGTGGCTGCACGACAGCAGCGATTCCACCATCGGCATGATGGTCTGGCTGTGGGTCAGGTGGGCATCGGTATAAAATTGAGCAATCGGTCGGTCGTCCTCGAGCAAAGCGCAGGAAGCGGCGGCAGCCGAGGTATCCATAGCAAAGATGATCAAGAAAAAGCTCCTCCTTATTTAGGGTCGGTCAATTTGAATCCGGCGCAGATCGGGGTCGTTTTCATCCTTTTGGATGGTAACGGTGATGGTGTTTGGCGGAAGGACCGCCTCGATGTTTTCGCTCCATTCGATGGCAAGGATGCCTCCGTAGTCCAGATAATCAAAAAATCCGGTGGAGTACAGGTCCTCATAGCTTTCCACCCGATACATATCGAAGTGATACAGGGCGTGTTCTCCGTTACCATATTGATGGACCAGAGCAAAGGTAGGGCTGGAAACGGGATCGTCCAGTCCCAGCCCACGGCAAAGCCCGCGGGTGAAGGCTGTTTTTCCTGCGCCCATCGGACCTTTATAGGCGATCACATCGCCGCTTTTTAAAGTCGAGGCAAACTCGGCGGCAATCTGTTCGGTCTGCTCGGGACTGTGGCTGATATAATTTTTCATGGATTTCCTTTCTTCCCAACCGGGCGGTAACCAAAAGGCAGGGAGGTCCCCGCCTTCGGAAACCTCCCTGAAAACTGCGTTAAAACAGACCGTGGATGTGACCGTCCTCATCAATGTCGATGCGGTAAGCCGCAGGGTCTTTGCCCAGACCGGGCATGGTCATGATGGTACCGGACAGAGCGACGATGAAGCCGGCGCCGGCAGAAAGTTTGACATCACGGATGTTGAGCTTGAATCCGGTTGGACGTCCAAGCTTGGAAGGGTCGTCGGACAGCGAGTACTGGGTCTTTGCCATGCAGATTGGCAGTTTGTCCTGTCCGAGCTTTTCGATATTGGCAATCGACTTGAGCGCCTCGGAGGAGTAAACAACGCTGTCTGCTCCATAGATGTTTTTGGCGATGATGTCGATTTTTTCCTTGATTGGCAGTTCGATGTCGTACAGCGGTGCAAAGTTGGCAGGTTTTTCGCAGGCTTTTACCACCTTTTCTGCCAGTGCCACGCCGCCTTCGCCGCCTTTGGCGAATACATCGGAGAGGGCAAACTCGACGTCGTTTTCACGGCAGTAGTTTTCCAGCACAGCAATCTCCTCATCCGAGTCGGTCAGGAAATGGTTGATGGCAACAACGACCGGAACACCGAACTTTTTCATGTTTTCTACATGAGCGGCAAGGTTGCACAGACCGGCTTTGACAGCTTCCACGTTTGGCTGAGCGGTTTCTGCCTTTGGTACACCGCCGTTATATTTGAGTGCGCGCAGGGTGGCAACCACAACGATAGCCGATGGCTTGAGTCCTGCATAGCGGCACTTGATGTCCAGGAACTTTTCAGCGCCAAGGTCCGAGCCGAAGCCTGCCTCGGTGATGGTGTAGTCTGCCAGCTTTAGGGCAAGCTTGGTTGCACGAACCGAGTTGCAGCCGTGTGCGATGTTGGCAAATGGACCGCCGTGCATCAGAGCAGGGGTGTTTTCCAAAGTCTGTACCAGGTTTGGTTTGATGGCGTCTTTAAGCAGAACTGCCATCGCGCCGTTTACCTTGAGGTCTTTGGCGTAGACCGGTTTGTTGTCATAGGTGTAAGCGACCAGAATGTTGCCCAGACGCTCCTTGAGGTCCTGCATATCCGATGCAAGGCACAGGATTGCCATAACCTCGCTGGCAACGGTAATCTGGAAGCCGTCCTCACGCGGGATACCGTTTGCTTTTCCGCCCAGTCCGACGTTGACAAAGCGCAGTGCGCGGTCGTTCATGTCCATGCAGCGTTTGAAGAGAATGCGGCGCTGGTCGATATTCAGCTCGTTGCCCTGCTGCATATGGTTGTCCAGGATGGCGCACAGCAGGTTGTTGGCAGCGGTGATGGCGTGCATATCGCCGGTGAAGTGCAGGTTGATGTCCTCCATCGGAACGACCTGTGCATAGCCGCCGCCGGCAGCGCCGCCCTTGATGCCGAATACAGGACCCAGGGAAGGCTCGCGCAGAGCGATGATGGCTTTTTTGCCAATCTTCTGCATCGCCTGTCCAAGACCGACGGTTGTGGTGGTCTTGCCTTCACCCGCAGGAGTCGGGTTGATAGCGGTGACCAGGATCAATTTGCCGTCCGGCTGGTTTTCCAGACGTTTGGCAAGGTCGTCCGAAAGCTTTGCCTTGTAGTGACCGTACGGTTCCAGCTCCTCAGGACGGATACCGAGCGCACCGGCTACTTCGGTGATGGGCTTCATAGCACACTGCTGGGCGATTTCGATGTCTGTAAGCATGGGTAATTTCCTCCTTGGTGTCTTTGATAAAATAAAGATGCAGTGAAAACTCAAAAAGAGTGCGGAACGATGCCGACTGACCAAAAGCGGATGTCCCGCGAAACTGCCGCAGGTATATGCATCCATCGGTCTGAAAACCGGTTCTGTCATATACTGGTATCCACAGTATACCATAATTTTGTGAAAGGTGGAAGAGAAATGCAGGCGAATATTTATAGATTTTAGCTTGAATCCCGACAGGTTTCATAATATAATAAGACTGTTCTGAGGGTCAAACAGCCGAAAAACGGGAACAGAAAGGCTTTTTTACAGATGATAAAAAATATTTTTTCTGCGATTGGCAGATATTTTAAACAGACCGACTGGCTTTTGCTGCTGTGCTGTACCGGTCTGTCGGCATTCAGCACCCTGCTGATTTACAGCCTGTACCAAAACGGGGAAATCGGCAGAATCAATACCGTTGTGGTGCAGCCGGCGATGGCGCTGTGCGGCATTGCTGCGGCAATCGTTCTTTCCAAAATTGACTACCACACGATGGCGCGGATGTGGAAGTTTCATACAGCAATCTGCTACGGTTTGCTGCTGCTGCTTTTTCCCTTTGGAGTGCAGCGTGTCGAATGGGTAGACGACCGCAACTGGCTGCCTATCCCGTTTTTAGGGATTAACTTTCAGCCCTCCGAGCTGCTCAAGATTTCGTTTATTATCACCTTTGCTTATCATCTTTCCAAGGTAAAGGATACATTGAATCGTCCCAAACAGCTGCTGCTGCTTTTGCTGCACGGACTGCTGCCGGTTGCCATCATCCATTTGCAGGGAGATGACGGCACCGCGCTGGTCATGGCGGTCATCTTTGCAGCGATGCTGTTTACAGCGGGACTTTCCTGGAAGTACATCCTGCCGGTAGCGGCGATGATTCCGCCGGCAGCCATTGTGGCGTGGAATTTCCTGCTGGACGACGACAAAAAGAACCGTATCCTGGCGGTCATCGACCCGACGCTGGTGGAGGCAGCGGATTCCTGGCAGCAGCAGCGGGGACTGATTTCGATTGGCAACGGCGGGCTGTGGGGCAACGGTGTGTTCATGGAAACCGGACAGTTTCGCTATGTCCCTGAGGTGTACAACGACTTCATCTTTACCTACATCGGGGAAACGGTGGGCTTCATCGGTTGCTTGGCGGTGCTGCTGGTGCTGGCGTTTTTGTGCATCCGCATCCTGAGCAACGGTCTGCGCGCACCCGATGATTTGGGAAAGTATATCTGCGTGGGTGTCTTTGCGATGATTGGCATTCAAATCATCATCAACATCGGAATGTGTCTGGGGATGATGCCGGTTATCGGTGTCACCTTGCCGTTTTTGTCCGCAGGCGGAACCTCGACCGGTACCCTCTACCTTGCCATCGGTGTGGTACTGAGCGTCTATGTCCACAGCGGCAAGGATAGGCTGTTTGGGTAATCACAGTTTGCGTATGGGAAGGCTCCGGCGATTGGTCGGAGCCTGATTTTTATTTTTTGCAAAACTTTTACATTTATCACTAAAAATATCGGGTGTTTGCTGGTAGGATATACCGTAGGCAAACCGGTCCGAATTAGAGGAGGCAGCAAAATGAAGCAGGACACCATAAGAGCGGGAGCTGTGATTGCCGCAGGAGGAATGGCACAGCGGATGCAGGGAGTGGACAAGCAGCTATTGGAGTTAAACGGAGTGCCGGTTTTAGTGCGTTCCATCCAGGCGCTGGCACAGGTCCGGTCGATTCAGGAGCTGGTGGTGGTAGCGCGGCAGGAGCAGTTTGCCCAGTTGCAAAGCTGGAAGGAGCAGTATCACCTGCCCGATTTTGTCCTCACCACCGGAGGTGCGACCCGACAGCAGTCGGTGCAGTCGGGGATTGCAAAGCTGTCCGAGCAGGTGGAATATTTTGTTATCCACGACGGAGCCAGACCCTTTGCCCAGCCGCAGATGATTGAACAGTGCATCCAGGCGGCGGTCGAATATGGAGCGGCAACGGCAGCGGTGCGTGTCAAGGACACCATCAAGCAGGCAAACGAGGAAGGCTTCATTGAACAGACACCGGACCGCAGCAGGCTGTATCTGACCCAGACACCGCAGGTGTTTGAGGCGGGACTATACCGCCGTGCAGTAAAGCAGGCGCAGCGGGAAGGACTGGATTTTACCGATGACTGCCAGCTGGTGGAGCACATCGGTCATGCGGTGAAGCTGTGTGAAGGAGATTACCGCAACATCAAGATTACTACGCCAGAGGACATTGCGGTGGCAAAGGCGATGGCAGGTCAGCAGGAGCAACAGGAGGAGAAGAGGATGGAGATTCGCACAGGACACGGGTACGACGTACACCGACTGACACAGGGGAGAAAGCTGATTTTGGGCGGGGTGGAAATCCCGTGGGAGAAAGGACTGTTGGGTCATTCGGATGCAGATGTGCTGGTACACGCAGTGATGGATGCCCTGCTGGGTGCAGCGGCACTGGGGGACATCGGCAGACATTTTCCCGACACCGACCCGCGCTATGCCGGAGCAGACAGCATCTGCCTGCTGAAGCAGGTGGTACTGCTGCTGAAGGGAAAGGGATATTCCATCTCCAACATCGATTGCACCATCATTGCACAAAGACCAAAGCTCAAGAACTATATCCCACAGATGGCAAAAAACATTGCCGATGCCTGCCAAATCGACACAGAACAGGTCAACGTCAAGGCGACCACCGAGGAGCAGCTGGGCTTTACCGGCAGCGGTGAAGGGATGAGCGCCCACAGCGTTTGTCTGATTACCCGAGGCTAGTCTAAAAAATACATTGCCGCAATGGGCGCGTGCATCCGGTTCCCTGCATAGAATGGAAGAGGACATTGTTTGTCCGATAATCAGAAAGGGGGAACGTCAGATGAACAAAGAATATTTATCGACCGATATACCGGTCAGCTCGCTGACCTATGCGCTCAAAGGGCAGAAGCTGCTGGAACAGAAGGGATTTCGTGCCTGGGCGGGCAGAGACCATGACCGCATCCAGGGCTGTGGATACAAACTGACGGTGAAGGGGGATGCACAGCGCGCAAAACAGCTGCTGCAATCGGGCGGCATCAAGCTGGCGCGCTCGACTCAGCCAAAGGCAGGTGAGGGGCGATGATCTATTTTGACAACGCTGCCACCACCTTCCCGAAGCCGGGCTGTGTGGTGCAGGCGGTGCAGCAGGCGATGCTGTACTATGGAGCCAATCCGGGAAGAGGAGGTCACGACCTTTCGATGCAGACCGGCAGGATGATCCACCGCTGCCGCGAGCGGGCAGCTGCCCTGTTCGGCTGTCAGCCCGAGCAGGTGGTGTTCACCAAAAACTGCACCGAATCGCTCAATATCGTCATCAAGGGACTGGCGCAGCCGGGGGACCATTTCATCATCTCCGACCTGGAGCACAACGCGGTCTACCGTGTGGTGGAGCAGCTGCGGCGGCAGGGGATAATCGAATACAGCGTGGCTGCGGTGGAGGAAAACGAGCAGAAGACTGTTTGGAATTTTGAGCATCTGATTCGCCCGAACACCCGCATGATCGTCTGCACCCAGGCATCCAACGTCTTTGGAATGCGGGTGCCGGTGGAGCGCATCGGTGCAATGGCACGCTGCCGCGGCGTGATGATGACGGTGGACGCTGCGCAGAGCGCGGGATTGCTGCCGTTGGACCTCAGACGGCAGGCAATCGACTACCTGTGTCTGCCGGGTCACAAGGGATTGTACGGACCGGCAGGGACCGGGCTGCTCATCGTCAACTGTCC
>FR880196.1:17260-33022 GCA_000435195.1 Clostridium sp. CAG:169
CGGCGGAACGGGCAGCTTTTCGATGGAGCCGGTGATGCCCGACCTGCTGCCCGACCGGCTGGAGGGCGGGACGGTCAACACACCCGGAATCCTGGGACTGAGCGCCGGCATCTCCTTTGTGCTGCAAAACACGCCGCAGCGGCTGTATGAAAAGGAGATGCAGCTGTGTGCTTCTCTCTACGAGCAGCTGTGCGGGATTCGGGGCGTACAGCTGTATTCGCAGCCGCCGTGTATAGGAAAAAATCTGCCGGTGATTGCGCTGAATCTGGGAAATCTGGATTCGACTGCGGCAGCAGAGTGTTTGAATGAAAAGGGGATTGCGGTGCGGGCAGGTTTTCACTGTGCGGCACTGGCACACCGCAAGATGCACACCGACCGCGACGGTGTGGTGCGGATGAGTCTGGGTGCCTTCAACACCCGCGCGCAGGCGGATGCCTGCTGTGCAGCGGTGCGAGCTATTTTATCGTAAAATTTGTGAGATTGTGTGAAAAGGGAAAAATGTTTGCGGGAAATTTTGTAGGAGCTGTTGGATTGCTGCACAAAATATGTTAAAATAAAATAAGGACAGCCACATCATCTTCCGGCGCTGCACGGCAGCGTCGGCAGCCAGAGGGGACAGGCTGTTGAACAACGAAAAAACAGGCAGAGAAGAGAAGGATGATGACGATGGTAAGTGAATGGAACCAGATCATCGGTACGGTAAAGGCAATCGGAATTTGGGATATTCTGGATATTGTGATTGTTGCCCTGCTGATCTATCAGGTGATCAAACTGATTCGGGAAACCAGAGCGATGCAGCTGGCAAAGGGATTGATTTTGCTGCTGCTGTTATATTTTGTAGCATACAACTTAAATATGAAGACGGTGCGATTCATCATGCAGAATGTAGTGGCAACCGGTGTGCTGGCGTTGGTCATCGTCTTTCAGCCGGAGCTGCGCAGGATGCTTGAGCACGTGGCACAGACCAAGCTCAACAAGCTCAATATTTTTCAGTCCTCGCAGGATAAGGACAGCGAGCTGACCGGCGTCTGGAACGAGTCGATTTCGGTCATTGCCAACGCCTGCGAAACCCTTTCCAAAACCAAGACCGGTGCTCTGATTGTCTTTGAACGGCAGACCAAGCTGGGGGAAATCATCAAGACCGGAACTGTGGTGGATGCAACCCCGAGCAACGAGCTGATTGGCAACCTGTTTTTTGTCAACTCGCCGCTGCACGACGGCGCGATGATTATTCGAGACGGACGCATCTGCGCTTCGGGATGCTTCTTGCCGCTGAGCCAGAACTATACCATCAGCAAGGAGATGGGCACCCGTCACCGCGCAGCGCTGGGCGTGAGTGAAAACTCGGATGCGGTGGTCGTGGTGGTTTCGGAGGAAACCGGGACCATTTCCATTGCAGAGGGCGGCGTCATCGAGCGGAATTTTACCATTCCACAGCTGGAAAAGCGTCTGCGCCATGAAATCCTTCACAAAAACGAGGAAGGTCAGCGCAAGCAGAGCAGCGTCAAGGCGTTGCTGCGCAAGGTCAAAAAGTAAGACGGCGGAGAGGATGATCTGTGGGTGAAAAAAGAATCTATTTTTGATAACAAAACCTTTTTGGTGGTACTTTCGGTCGTCATGGCATTTTTGGCGTGGATTTTTGTGTCGCTCAACTCCAATGATACCAAAGGAAAGACCATCAGCGGCATTGCCATTGATATGCAGCAGGTGGACGAATCGATTGGCAAGCTGGGCTTGAGCACCATCTCAGCAGAGCAGCCGAAGGTGACCGTTCGGGTGGAGGGTGTAATTTATGACATCGGAAACCTGACCGCTTCGGATGTGCGGGTCTACCCGGATATTTCCAAGGTGACCACCGCAGGCGTACACACGGTGGAGCTCAAAGGAGAGGTGGAGGACGGCGACAAGAATATCAGCATTGAGTCCATCTCACCGGCCAGCATCCAAATCAAGTTTGACAGCCTGGAAACCGTTACCATGGACATCAAGGCAAGACTGTCCGGGTACAGCGCACCGGCAGACGATTATCTGATTCGCGATGTCAGCGTCAGCCCGTCCAGTGTGGAGCTGACCGGACCGGCAGAGGATATTGCAAGAATCAGCCAGTGCGTGGTGGAAAAGGACATCGACCAGGAGTTGACCAGCAGCTACAGTGAAACCCTTCCGATTCAATTTTTGGATGTGGACGGCAACGAACTGGATTTAAAATATGTGGTCAGCGATGTCACTGAAGCCAGAGTGACCATCCCAATCCTCAAGAAGAAGGTCGTTCCGGTTCGTCTGGATTTCATCAATGTGCCGGAGGGCTTCCCGGTCGGACAGCTGAGCTTCCATATTTCCAACGAGGAGATCGAGGTGGCAGGACCGGCGGAGGCAATCGACCGTTATAAGGAGATTCCACTGGGACAGATTGACCTGCGCACACTGGATATTGGTATGACAGAATCCTTTGCAGTCGAGCTGCCGACCGGATTTGTCAACACCCAGAATATCCAGAGCGTTCTGGTTCAGCTCAATTCGGAGGGAATGGTCAGCAAAAACTTTAACGTAAGCACCATTCTGATCAACAATGTGCCGCTCAACTATCAGGCGACCGCAACCACCCAGGAGATTCCGAATGTCAAGGTGGTGGGTCCGCAGTCGATTGTAGAGAATCTGGTAGCGGGCGACATCGTGGCAACGGTCGATCTGGAGGAAAGCTCGAGCATCGCTTCGGGACAGATTGAGCTGCCGGTCAAGATCTCCATTCCGAAAAAGGGTCTGGTCTGGGCAAGCGGCAGCTATAAGGCAATCATCTCCATCGCCGAGCAGAACGGCTCACAGACAACAACGGAGGATGAAACAGAACAGCCGCAGGAGCCGCAGTCGGAGCCAACCGAGCAACAGACAGAATAAAACGAAGATAGAGCAGGAAGCCCGCAGCCGTCTGCATGACAGCCCGCGGGCTTTTTGCCGGAAGAAAACAGGAAAGGCGGTCGGATATGGCGATCATTGTTTCGCAAGTCAAAACCAGATTGAAGGATGGCAGCAGCCATCAGCAGATCATCGAATCGGCAAGAAAAACAGCGCAGCTGCGCCCGGAACAGATTAAGCGCAGCTATCTCATCAAAAGCAGCGTGGACGCAAGACACCAGGAGAACATATTGCTGGTCAGCTCGGTGGGATTTGAGCTTCATACAGCGAAAGAAGAACAGCAGACGGTGGCACGGCTGCAAAGGACAAAGGCAGCTTCGTCGGTCAAATGGGAGGAAAAGCAGCCGCTGGAATTTGTGCAGGGTCAGAGCCCGATGGAGCATCCGCCGGTGGTAGTAGGCTTTGGTCCGGCAGGGATGTTTGCCGCCTTGACCCTTGCCCGTCTGGGTTACTGTCCTGTTGTGCTGGAGCGCGGCGCAGATGTGGACAGCCGGGTGCAGGCAGTGCAGGGCTTCTGGCAGCAAAGGCATTTGGATGTCAAAACCAACGTGCAGTTCGGCGAAGGGGGAGCCGGAACCTTTTCGGACGGCAAGCTGACCACCCGCATCAGCGACCCGCGGTGCGATTTTGTGCTGGAAGAGATGATCCGCCACGGCGCGCCGGAGGAGATACGTTACCGGCAGAAGCCGCACGTGGGGACCGACCTGCTGCGCGGGGTGGTCAAATCCATCCGAGAGGAAATCATCCGGCTGGGTGGACAGGTGTTGTTTGAAACCAAGATGGAGCGTGTGCTTTTGCGGCAGGGACGGGTGCAGGCGGTCAAGAGTAGCGCTGGAGAGATTCCGACACAGGTCTTGGTGCTGGCAATCGGTCACAGTGCGCGGGACACCTTCGAACAGCTGTGTGCCGACGGTATATTTTTGGAGCCGAAGCCATTTTCGGTGGGTGTGCGCATCGAGCAGCGGCAGTCGGTAATCGATGCCGGACTGTACGGCAAACAGGCGGGACATCCGGCTCTGCCAAAGGGAGAGTATCAGCTTTCCTGGAGGGACGAGCAGGGCAGAGGGGTCTACACCTTCTGTATGTGTCCCGGAGGATATGTGGTGGCTTCCTCCTCGGAGGAGGAGACGGTGGTCACCAATGGAATGAGCGAATATGCCCGCGATGGAGAGAATGCCAACGCAGCGCTGGTGGTGTCGGTGGATGCTTCCGATTTTGGCAGCGGCGTGCTGGACGGCGTAGCGTTTCAGCGCAGATTGGAGCGGCAGGCGTTTGTGCTGGGCGGCAAGGATTACCGCGCACCGGCGCAGTCGGTCAAAAGCTATCTGGAGGCAGCCGCTCCCGACCTTTCGCAGGCTGCCACCGCACCCAGCTTTTCCTGCGGAGTGCGGGAAGCGGATCTGCACAGCCTGTTCCCGCAACCCATCAACCAGATGCTGGAGCAGGGACTGCGCCGCTTTAATCGCAGATTGCCGGGCTTTGCCGATGCCGATGCGGTGATGACCGGCGTGGAGACCAGAACCTCGTCGCCGGTGCGCATCACCCGCGATGCCCAGAGCTTTCAGGCGCTGGGGATGCAGGGACTGTACCCCTGTGGAGAGGGTGCAGGCTATGCGGGAGGCATTATGAGTGCCGCAGTGGACGGTGTTCGGATTGCCCAGCAGATTATCGGGCAGTATGCACCGGTCAAACAATAAAGCAGACAAAAAAGCCACCGGACCTTTAAAAGGTCCGGTGGCTTTTGCAATTTATTTTTTTATTTTAGCAATGGTCATGTCCACAGCTGCAATGCTCGTCTTCACATCCGCAGTGGTCATGTCCACAGCTGCAATGTTCGTCTTCACAACCGCAGGAATCCTCTTCCTCACAGCAAGCCTGATGCGGGTCATAGAAGATGCGGTGTTCGCTGTCGGGGATGTTCAGCTCCTCGCGCAGACGTTCCACCAGCTCTTCGGTGGCAAAGATGCCGTCCTGTGCCAGCAGCTGAGCAAGCTGTTCGTCGGTGTACGGCTCATCGGGCTGTTCTGTGCGCACGATGGCGGACAGCTGGGTGCGGATTGCCTCCATGCCCTCCTGCTGCGGCTGGTGTTCCCGTGCAACGAAGAATTTCATCGGGTACACGCCGAATGGAGATTGCAGGTATTTATGCTTGAGAACAGCGCTGACCAGCTCCACCGGCAGATGGACTGCCTCGGCAAGCTCCTGGATAGGCAGCAGCTTCATGTAGCGGGGACCGAAGCGGAAGAACGGTTCCTGTAATTTAATCAGCTCTTTGGTCACTTCGACCAACAAGTTGCCGCGTAAGGTGACCTCCTGCTCAAGAAGCTGTGCATCTGCGATCTTGTCCTCCAGATATTCCCGCTCTTCCCGGTGTTCCTCTCCGCGGGAACGGGCAAGCAGATTGCGGTAATCCTCGCTGATGCGAATCTGCGGGAGGGAGAAGTCGCTGAGGGCAACGTAATACTCGTTGACAAATTTAATCATCATTACGTCCGGCAGGATGTAGGAGGAACGGTCGTGGCTGCTGTACTGGGAGCCGGGCTTCGGGTTGAGCTGGCGGATGCGCAGCATTGCCTGCTCGATCTGCTGTTCCGATTGTCCAAACTGCTCTGCCAGCTGATGCACGTCGGCGCTGCCGGTCAGGTCGATTTCATCTAGCAGCCGTCTGGCGGTCTGGTCGTCCTCGTCCAGCTGTAAGCAAAGACATTCCTTCAGGCTGGTAGCGCCAACGCCCAGCGGCTCCAGATTTTGCAGGACAGACAGCGCTTCCTCAAATTCCGATTCACAGTAGCCCTCTTTGGCAAGGTCCTGCGCCTGTGCCAGCAGGTAGCCGTTTTCATCCAGGCAGCCTGCCAGATAGATGGCGGCGCTGCGCACCCGTTCGGGCAGTTGCAGCACGCCGATTTGTTTGGTCAGATGCTGTTCCAGCGTTTCGTCGCTGCCGACGTTGAGCATGGCATAATCGGGCTGTTCCAGAGCGGGCAGTTCCATCTCCTTGTCAAAATAGCCCAAGCCTTCCTCAAAGTCGTTGGATTCCAGCCACTCGGCTTTGCGGGCGCGCATATCTTCATCGGTGTAGCCGGTCAGATTTTCCTCCAGCTCGATCACCGGATTTTCCAGCATCGCCTCATTCAGGTATTGGTTCAGATGCAGGGTATCCATTTTTAAGATTTTCAGCTGTCTGGGGCTGATAGTTTCTTTTCGGGCATCCATTATGATCAGTCACCTCTTGGCAATAAAATTAGATAGAAAAGCCTTGAAAATTTTGCCATAGATCGAATCAGGCTAAAATTTCAAATTCATTTATATTTATTATACCATACCTTTTCGGATGCGAAAATGATATTCAGGTTGTTTCATTAAAATAAACAAAAATCCTTTTTAAATATTAGCAAATTAAAGGATTCTCGGCGGCTGTTTTGGAAAATTTAATAGTTGAGGTCTATTTTTTCTAAGGAAAATCCGCTATAATGAAGCAATGTGTACAGCCGTTTGTACGGCAAAATCAGGAAAGGTGTGTCTAAAAAAGATGAAATGCAGTCATTGCGGCAGAGAGATTTCTGCCGAGCAACTGGAAGAAAATAAAGGGCTTTGTCCGCACTGCGGCAAGCAGCCGGACGAGCAGCTAACCGGGCAACAGCCGCAGGAACAGCCGGAGCCAAACGAGAACGGGGATGCCCAACAGGAACAGCCACAAAAGCCGGTGAAAAAGCGCAGCCCACTGCCGTTTGTACTGGGTGCAATCGTGCTGGCAGCGGCAGCAGCGGCGGTCATCTGGCTGGCAGCAGGCGGCTCGCAGCAGACAGTCACCGCACAGGACCACAAAAATCCGACCGTGTTAGCCTACACCAGCGATGATGCCATCGGCTTTGCGAAAGGCGAAAAGATGATCGGGATGTATCTCAACGAGGCGCAGGATGAGGAGCAGCACCGGCAGGTTGCCAACGGACTGTCGCTGGCATCCCCTTACATCGGCAGCAAAAACTATGTGGAGCTGGACAACGGCGATGTGGTCTACCTGCCGATGACCTTTGAAACCACCGCAGAGATGGTGGGCGATTTGCGTGTGAAAAAGACGTCCGGCGAGGAGGAAATCCTGGACAAGGCTGCAAACCTAATCTATTGCAGCAACGGTCTGGCAGTTTACTACAACAAGCTGGACGAGGACGGAAAGCTGCAGCAAATTCGTTACAAGGACGGTCAGCTTAGCCCGATGTCGGAGGTGGCAGGGCAGGAGAACATCGTAGCGGTCAAAGCCTCTGCGGACGACACTCTGTTGCAGGTGCTCCAGTTGGACGATGAACGCAACACCATCGGCGGCGGCTACCTGTACAACGGTCAGCTGCACCTGCTGGACAGCGAATACACTGTCTACAATATTTCCTCCAAAACCAAAGATGTCTTTGCCATCAAGATGGATGGCGAGGACGGTCTGGTGGAGCTGTACCGGGTCAGCAATCTGGAAACCGGCGAGCTGGAAAAGCTGGGAGGCAAAATCAGTGAAGCAATGCTGTACGGCGACGGTTCGGTGAGCTTTGTAGGCGACTGCGACCTTGCTTCCAACAAATATAACCCAATCGGCAGCCTGTATCTGTATGACCCAGCCACCGGTGCAGTCGAAAAGATGGCGGACAATGTAGCCGCTGTGCTGGAATCGACCGTCCGTTCGAGCGGCTGGCTCAATGAGAATGCCAAAGAGCTTGCCACCGGCGAGATGATGGGCAGCTCGGAGGAGGAAGACACCCTGTATGCAGGACAACTGCATTATATCGACGGACAGGGCAACCTGTGCGTGGTGGCAAAGGGCAGCGCAACAGTAGGGGACAGCGGTTTGCAGGGTTTTACCATCTTTGAGAATTTTTACAGTGTGAACGGCTATGCCATCAATTATGATATTGACTTTGCCAGCGCCACCGACAAGGCGCTTTATTGGAGTCTGGGCGACCAGCTCTACCGTTATCAGTTGGGCAGCATGCAGTCCCCACAGGTGCTGCCGCTGGACGAATCGCTGGAGGATAAGGCGGGCAACGATGCACAGGTGGGCTATTTTGTCACCGGCAGCGGGGATGTCGTCGAGGAAACCGAGCAGAAGCTGGTGCTCAAAAACTTTGATGATGAAAGCAGCATCACCATTCTGGAAAATGTCGGTCAGCTCAATCTGATTGGCATGGACAACGATGGAGAGAATATCTATTTCATTTCGGAGGACAACAGCCTGTATGCAAAATCGCTGACCAGCCGCTCCAATCCAAAGCGCATTGCATCGGATGTGACACAGGCGGTTGCAACCAGCCATGGGCTGTATTTCCTGCAAAAATCGCAGCAGCCGGTGGTAGGTCAATCCGGCGAGGAGCAGGAGGAGCAGACCGACCTGATGTTCCTGCAATATGGTCAGAAGAAGGCAAGCTGTCTGTTGGAGGATGTCAACAGCATTTCCACCATCTATCTGGCAGAATAAGAAAATCGGACAGGATAAGCAAAAGCCTTCGCTGCGTGTAGGAGCGAAGGCTTTTTGATTTGGCAAGGAGGGTATGTTATGTCGAACCCAATCGGGATTTATCTTCACATCCCGTTTTGTATAAGCAAGTGCCCGTACTGTGATTTTTACTCGCTGCCCTACTGTGAGCAGAACGCACAGCAGTATGTCGGCGCCTTGCTGCACGCGCTGGACACCGCTCCCGGAAAGGGACGAGAGGTGGACAGCATCTACTTTGGCGGCGGGACACCGGTGCTGATGGGTGGTGCGTTGCTGGAAATTTTGCAGGGAGTGTACCGAAACTTTTCGGTGCAGCCGGACTGCGAAGTGACACTGGAGGCGAACCCGGCGGCGATGACCCTGCAAACTCTGCGGCAGCTGCACGGGGGAGGATTCAACCGCATCTCGATGGGGGTGCAGTCGGCATCGGACCGGGAGTTGCAAACTTTGGGGCGGCGGCACAGCTTTGAGCAGGCGGTGCAGAGCGTGCAGATGGCGCAGCAGGCGGGTTTTGAAAACGTATCGGTCGATTTGATGCTGGGGACACCGGGACAGGGACGGCAGTCGGTGGAGCATTTTGTCAGCACCTTTGCACAGCTGGGCGTGCAGCACATCTCCGGCTATCTGCTAAAGATAGAGCCGGGAACGGCATTTGCCAAAAATCAAATCGAGCTGCTTTGTCCCGACGAGGACCAGAGCGCACAACTGTATTTGGATACGGTCGAACTGATGGAGCGGCATGGATTTTTGCAGTATGAGATTTCCAATTTTGCCCTTCCCGGGCGGGAAAGCCGCCACAACCTGAAATACTGGCGGTGTCAGGAATATCTGGGAGTGGGACCGGCAGCACATTCCTTTTTGGATGGCAGGCGGTTTTACTTTCCGCGTGACCTTGCAGGATTTGTCAACGCATCCGACCCGTGGGAACAGGTGGTGCAGGACGGCGGCGGCGGAGATGCGCAGGAGCAGCTGATGATGCGCCTGCGCCTGCGGGAGGGCATCGACCTTGGGTGGTTTGCCCGCAGCTTTTCGCTGGAGCTGGAGCCGATGTACAAAAGGGCACAGTTTTTGCAAAAGCACGGGCTGCTCGAGCTGCAAAAGGGCAGGCTCTTTTTGACCCCGCAGGGCTTTTTGCTCTCCAACAGCGTCATCAGCGACCTGCTGGCAGAAATCTTTTAGGCAAGACCGAACAAAAACTTTGCACAACTTTTAACCGCTTGACACTTGTGCAATATGGTTAATTGTGATAGAATAAATGCAAACCTATGATATGGCGGAGGAGGAATGCTTTTATGAAAATTCTGGTTCTGGATGGATTTGCATTGAATCCGGGCGATTTGAGCTGGCAGGGAATCAGGGAGCTGGGAACGCTGGTCGTGTATGACCGTACTGAGCCCATCAGACTGCTCAACCGCATCGGCGATGCACAGGTTATTTTGGTCAATAAATGTCCGATTTCCAGAGAGACCATTGAGGCGTGCCCAAACCTCAAGCTGATTTGTGTGACAGCGACCGGCTACAATACCATCGACCTGGAGGCGGCAAAGGAGCATGGGGTGCTGGTGTGCAACGTTCCGACCTACGCCACCGAATCGGTCACCCAGCACGTGTTTGCGATGCTGCTGGCGGTGACCAACCGTATTTCGGAGCATGTGCAGTCGGTCAAAGCGGGTGACTGGCAGAAGGCACCTGATTTTTCCTACTGGAAGACACCTATCACCGAGATTGCTGGCATGACGATGGGCATTATTGGGACTGGACGCATCGGTATGAGCGTAGCCAAGGTGGCAAAGGCGTTTGGAATGCAGGTGCTGTGCTACAACGGCAACCACCCGCACCCGGAGGAAGAGGACGATCAGCTGCACTTTGTTTCCCGTGAGGAGCTTTTGGCAAATGCAGATGTTATCTCACTGCACTGCCCGTTGACAGAAGAAACCGACCAGATGATTTGCAAGGACAGCATTGCTAAGATGAAGCAGGGGGTCATCATCATCAACACCGCTCGCGGCAGGATCATCAATGACCTTGACCTTGCCAATGCGCTGGCAAGCGGCAAGGTGGGCTATGCCTGCATCGATGTGCTGGAGGAAGAGCCGCCGGTTCACAATTCTCCGCTGATTGAGCAGCCGCACTGTCTGGTGACACCGCACATCGCGTGGGCTCCTTTGCAGGCGCGCAAACGCTGTATGCAGATTGTCGAGGACAACATCCGCGCATTCCAGCAGGGACATCCGCAGAATGTGGTCAATCCGTAAATACAATAAAAAGGCACAGCAGAAATTTTCTGCTGTGCCTTTTCTTGTAGCGTTTGCAAAAGGATTCTTTGCCGTCAGGAAAGATGCTCGAGGGCGTCGCTGTCGATGACGACATCGGTTTCCAGCCCCAGCGGATGATGCAGCAGCACTTCGCCGCGCGCCATCGGGCGGGTAATCTTCTCCTTTTTGATGAGGCGAATCAGGCGAAAAACCAGCTCGGTGGGGACGATGGAGGTGGTTTTGACCTCGACGCTGGGGACCTGCTCAAAGCAGGTGGAAGCGTGATAGGTCACAATCTTGCTTTTGCCCTCCAGTTCTTCGCGGGCGTGCAGCTCTCCGCGGGCGCATTTGTTTCCTTGAACCAGGATGTCGCTGCCGTTTTGTTCGACGGTCAGCAGACAGCGGTTTTTACAGACCGGACAGGTCATCTGTACCATAGTGGGATACTCTCCTTATTGTGCGATTTGGTTTGCCTTTTACAGGTAGCGGCGGCGGTTGACGCGGCGGTATTTCTTGCGCCGCTTGTTCTGGATGATGTTGATGATGATGGCAAACAATACGACCAGCACCACAAACAGGAAGGCAAAGCGGAACCAGAAGTTCTGGAAAAACTGGCTGATTTTGTCCATCAGCACCAGCATCGGGCTTTCCTCTACGCTTTCAGCAGCAATCAGGTCGACCGAGCCCAGCTCGCTGCCGTACAAAATGAGCTTGAGGGTACCCATCTTGGCCCCCTTTTCAATCGGTGCGGTGACATAGTCATTTTCACCGATGCGCTCGCCGTTGTTGTTATAGGCGATGCGGCGGACGTTGGTGACATCGATGTTGTTGGGAATCAAAGCGGAGAAGGTCTGTGCGCTGACCAACTGTAGGTGGTTTTTGCCGTCCTTGGCAAGGCGGACGTTGTTGATGCTGCTGACCTTGTCCCCTTTTTCCACGATGGTCTTTGCCTTGTAGGTGTCGAACACCCAGTCATAAAATTTTGCCGTCAGGACAAACGCCTGGTTTGGGGTGACATATCCGCCGGCTCCATCCAGATAGGGTGCACCCATCAGCACCAGCAGGTATTCGTAGCCGTCCTTCTGCGCGGTGGTGATTAAGCATCTGCCCGCTTCCTCCAGGGTGCCGGTCTTGACACCGGTGATCTGCGGATAGTAAAAGCCCGAGCCTTCCACAATCATCTTGTTGGTCGAATCCCAGTGCAGGTTTTCCTGCTTGTTGGTCGGACCGGTGTCATAGCTTGGGGTGGACACAATCTTGCGGAAGGTTTCGTTTTGCAGGGCGTACTTGGTAATTAGGTACATATCATAGGCGGTGGAGTAGTGATTTTCGTTGAACAGACCGTTGGAGTTGACAAAGTTGGTGCCGGTGCAGCCAAGCTCCCGGGCTTTGTCGTTCATCATCTGCGCGAATTTTTCCAGTGAGCCGTCACCCATCTCATAGGCGAGCATGACGGCAGCCTCGTTGGCAGAGGGCAGCATGATGGCGTACAGCAGCTGTTCGACGGTCAGCGTTTCATTGAGCACAATGCCGCCGGTCGAAATACCGCCGCCGTAGGAAACGTTGATTTCATAAACATAGTTTTGCAGCTCGGCAGTGAAGGTCAGCTCCTGGCTCAGGTCGGGAAAATGCTCGAGGGTGAGGATGGCGGTCATAATCTTGGTCAGCGATGCGGGATATTTTTGCACATCGGCGTTGCGGGAATGGATGAGGGTATCGGTGGTCAGCTCCACCATATAGACCGCCAGATTCTGCATCAGCGGGTCGCTTTCGTCGATAAAGGGCACTGTGCCCTGTGAAACATCCAGCTTTTGTGCACCGGTGGCATAGTCGCTGTCGATGGCAGGTGTGCTTGGAGTGGTGTCGCTGTCGCTTTGTTCAGGCTGCTTTTGTTCAACCTGCGCCTGGGCGGAAAACAGGTCGCCCAGAGGAGCCGCTGCGCTTTGGAGGGCAAAGGAGCCTACCATCAAACAGCAGAGCAGCAGGGCGGTCAATCGTTTCATCAAGTCATCTTCCTTTCTGGTCCGTTTGGGGAATGTATCGTTTTCTATCGTTTATGTAAAAAGAAAATAAGAACAATTCCATTATAATATATCCTCTGGGATTTGTAAAATCATTTTCCACACCAAAAAAATTTGCCGGTATTATTCATTTTCAGTTCATATTCCTTCTGGAAAAAAGAGGTGCTGTGTGGTAAGATAAGATAGAATTGACAGGGGGAATCAGGATGATTTATCTGACGGGAGATCTGCACGGCGATTTTGAGCGATTTCGCTCCAAAGAGATGAAGAAGCTCAAAAAGGGGGACACCCTGATCGTCTGCGGAGATTTCGGTTTTGTATGGGACGGCTCGAAGAAGGAGCAGTCGATTCTCAAAAAGCTGGGAAAGAGCAAATATCAAATCCTTTTTATCGAAGGAACGCACGATAATCTCGACCTGCTCTCGCAGTATCCGCAGGAGGAATGGAACGGCGGCAAGGTGCGCAGAATCAGCGGTTCGCTGCTCAAGCTGGAGCGCGGAGAGGTGTTTGAGCTGGAGGGCAAGCGCTTTTTTGCCTTTGGCGGAGGCGAAAGCCCGGAGATGGAGCTGCGCGCAGCCGACGGGACCTGGTGGCAGCAGGAGCTGCCCAGCGTCGAGGAGGTGCAGCGGGCAAAGGAAAAGCTGGCAGCCTGCCAGAATCGGGTCGATTTTATCGTGACCCACGAGTGCAGCTCGAAGGTACGCCACTTTATCGAAATGGATGAGGAGCACAGCAACCTGATGACCTACTTTTTTGACGAGGTGGGGGAGAAGGTGCAGTTTGACCGCTGGTATTTTGGCTGCTACCACATGGACAAGGTGATTCCACCGCGTTATCATGCGTTATTTTCCAAGGTAGTGGCACTGGAAGGGTAGATGATGGTGTTGGACAGAGGAAAGGATTGTGCCATGGAGCAAAAACAGGCAATCGAACAGAGGATTTCCCGGCGCAGCTTTTTGCAAACCCCCATCGAGCAGCAAATCCTTCGGCAGTTGCTCGAGGCAATCGAGGAGGTCAACGAAACAAGCGGGCTGACCGTTTCCTATCTGGAGGACGGGAGCGATGCTTTTGCCGGCTTTAAAAGCTATGGGATGTTTGACGGCGTGCGCGCGATGCTGGTGCTGAAAGGAAACCGGGAGCTTGCCTTTTTAAAGGAGAAGGTCGGCTACTACGGCGAGCAGCTGATTTTAAAGGCGACCGAGCTGGGACTGGGCAGCTGCTGGGTCGGAGGGACCTTCGACAGGCGCTCCGCTGTCTTTGAACCGTCATCGGAGGAAGAGATGGTTTGTGTGGTACCGATTGGAAAGGTTGCCCAGAGCAGCCGCAAGGAGCGGATGATCCGCGGAGTGATCCACCGCAAGAGCAAGACCATCGAGGAGATGGTCCGCGCCGACCGCCCGCTGTCCGAGGAGGAAAGGCAGGCGATGCAGCTGGTGCAGCTGGCGCCCACCGCCAAAAACACCCAGAAGCCGGTCTTTATCTTTGCAGGGGACAAAATCTATGCGGGAGTAGCGGATGATGAACCGTTTGACCTGGTGGACCTTGGTATCTGCAAGCTGCATTTTGAGATTGGGATGAAGCAGCTGTTCTTGCAGGGTCACTTTGAATTTGGCAACGGCAGCATCTATAAGAGAAGCTGATGTAATAAAAAATGTACAGGAGGACACCTTTATGTCTAGTTATGTAACCAAACCGACTCCGGGCGACACCGCCTGGTTTACCCATGACCGATTTGGTATGTTCATCCACTTTGGATTGTATTCGATGCCGGCGCGCCACGAGTGGGTCAAGACCCGCGAGCGCACACCGGAAGAAAAGTATGACCTGTATTTTAAGCACTTTGACCCGGACCTGTATGACCCGAAGGACTGGGCACGCCGCGCCAAAGCAGCCGGTATGCGCTATGCGGTGTTTACCACCAAGCACCACGAGGGCTTCTGCCTGTTCGACAGCCAGTACACCGACTACAAATGCACCAACACACCGGCGGGCAGAGATTTGACCCGCGAGTATGTGGATGCTTTCCGTGCAGAGGGAATCCATGTCGGCTTCTACTATTCACTGATTGACTGGCATCACCCGGACTTCACCATCGACGTCAACCACCCGCGCCGCGATGACCCGGATGCCCGCCAGCAGAACGAGGGCAGGGATATGCACCGCTATGCCAAATATATGCGCGACCAGATCACCGAGCTGCTGACCAACTACGGAAAAATCGACATCCTGTGGCTGGATTTTTCCTACAGCCAGCGCCACGGTGAAGGAGACAAGGCATGGTTGGGCGGCAAGGGCAAGGATGATTGGGAATCGGAGGAGCTGATCCGCACCGCAAGAAGCTTGCAGCCGCACATCATCATCGACAACCGCGCAGAACTGGAGCAGGACCTGTGGACACCGGAGCAGTTCCAGCCGACCGACTGGTTCCGCCATCCAAAGACCGGTGAACTGGTGACATGGGAAGCCTGCCAGACCTTCTCCGGCTCCTGGGGTTACTACCGCGACGAGTTCACCTGGAAATCGCCGGAGATGCTGATTCGAATGCTCATCAACACCGTTTCCAACGGTGGCAACCTGATTATGAACGTGGGACCGACCGCCCGCGGTTATCTGGACCACCGCGCCGAGGAAGCGCTGGCAGTCTATGCCGACTGGATGAAGTACAACAGCCGCTCGATTTACGGCTGTACCAAGGCAGAGCCGGAATTCAAGACCCCGACCGACTGCCGCCTGACCCAGAGCGAGGACGGAAAACGCCTGTACATCCACCTGTACGCTTACCCGTTTGACAACATGAAGGTACAGGGACTGGCTGGCAAGGTGGAATATGCCCAGTTCCTGCACGACGGCAGCGAGGTCAAATTCACCGACGGAACGGTCGAGCTGCTCAGCGACGACAAGCAGGAGGACGATGAGACTGCAACCTTCTTCTACCTCCCGCACGTCAAACCAAATTCGCTGGTGCCGGTCATCGAGGTATTCTTAAAATAATCATACAGCTGTATCCGACCTGTGAGGCAACTTGCAGGTCGGATTTTTTATGTGGTTTTTGATTTGGGAAAACGCCGCTAGAAAGGGTGGTCGGTTTCGATTGGCT
>FR880197.1:0-11653 GCA_000435195.1 Clostridium sp. CAG:169
GTAGTAAAGGAGAGGGAAGAAATTTTGCAGTGTTTTGTGTAAAAGATAATCGTCGGCAGAAGGTGTTACCAAAGCAGATGGAGCAGATTTGCACTTTTATTTTGACGGTGTTATAATCAAAGCATCTGCAAAGGAAAATCCGATTGATGATAGAAAGCGTAAGAACAAGAAAATTATGCCGAACCTTCAAAGGTTCATCATGATGGTCAGAAAGCGAGGAAACGGATGATTACCTTAACACCTTACCAGCCGAAATATCGGCAGAGCACCTTAAAACGAAACGAAGCTTTTTGGGGATTCCATCGGGATTTGGTACAGAAAACAGAGGAACAGCAGCCGGACGAACAGGAGCGTCTGATGATGCAGGATTTGGAAAACTGGACATCAAAGGACCATTGGCTTTTTGTCATTTTGCAGGATGAACAGGATGTCGGCTTTGTTCACCTGCAAAGGATTGGATCGATTGTTGTGCAGCTGGAGGATGTTTTCGTGGATGAGGCGATGCGCGGACAGGGCATTGCAAGTCAGGCAATCCTTCTGGCAGAGCAGCAGGCGCAAAAGATTCCCGGAATCGAAGCGATGACCTTACAGGTGGTCACCCGGAACGAGGCAGCGCTGAGGTTATACCACAAACTGGGGTATGATACGATGAGCATGGTGACCTTGCGCAAAGAGTTTGGAGAAAATCATCGGGACAGACAAGCAGAATTTTTAGGGATGACCTTTCAAATTTGATGTATAGGGAGAGAAGATCGATGGAGGAAACGATTGGCTGCAAGACGGTGCAGCAGCTGGAAACATTTTTGCAGGAGGAGTACCACGCGCAGCCGGTCGAGCCGGTGGACTACCTTCTGTACAATGCGCGGCAGCAGATGCTCAATCTTTTTTATCCGCAGCAGATGCAGCAACTTGCCGAACAGATTGGTTTTGGACCGGAGTCGGACGAGGAGATCTGCGCTCTGTTCGATTGTCTGACCGAAACCTTCGACCGGGAAACAGCAGGCTCCAGGTATGTGCAGTACTGCTTCACACAGACCCTCCCAGAGGGCGTACAAGCCGTTTTTTATGTGACGGTGGAACGTGTCACCGGATTTGTGCTTCCGCAGTTTGAGTGGGCGTCAGAGGGCAACGGAGAAGGCGTGGGGGAGTCCTTCCCCGAAGAATTCCCCGAGGTGTCCGAGGAGAGTTACCGCCTGCTCAATCAGACCATGCGAAGCATCGTTTTGTATCAGGGTGTGTCGGAGCAGGATATTCTGCAAAATACCCCGCGCTACCAGCGGTATGAAACGGCGCGCGAATTCTGGAACAGCGTTTGCTGAAGGGTGATTGGTCTTTAAAAGTTTTGCCGAAGTGACCGCTTGGACAAAACAGGGAGCCGCCATAATCTGCAAATGAAATGGGAGGGAAATACATGGGAATGATTGCGAATTACCAAGCTGTTTCGGATACGGAATTGGAGCAGGGCTTTGACTTAGATGATGTTGAAAATTTGCAGGAAAAGGAAGATGCAGAAATATGTGACATAGATAAAATGTGGGATGCACTCCATTTTCTGCTGACAGGGAAATCTGCTGCTGAACCGCTGGAAAATAACCTCATCAGTGAAGCGATTGTAGGGCAGTTTCCTGCCTCCGGGGAAGATGCAGGGGAATTTATAGCCGGAATACGAAGCGACAGGGTAAAAGAAATTGCAGAAGCATTGCAGACGATAGATTTTGAAGGGTATATCGAGCAATTCAACATGAACAAATTTGCAGAAAATGAGATATATCCTGACATTTGGGAATATGAGGAGGAAGCAGATGAGATAAAAGATGATTTGCGCCTTTCCTTTGAAAGCCTGAAAAAGTTTTATGAGAAAATGTCTAAGCAGGGAAGTGCCGTTTTAGTATCCATTTATTGATAGAGAATTCTTTCTAAATCAAAAAAAACCGGACCTTTGCATTTTTGCAAAGGTCCGGTTTGGGATTGTGGATGTTTATAAAATTTCTTCCAATTTATCCAGAAAGGCTTCTTCTCCGATGGTATTGACCTTAAAAAAGACAGCCTCGCTGCCGCCGGCGGTGATGGCGGACAGCTGCACCGGACCGTTTCCGGCTTGAAAGAGGGTAAGGTTCAGGCTCAGGCGATTTCCGCCGAAGTAGCTGTACCGCTCAAAGACCCGCACGCTGCATCTGGCGCCCTCACCATAGAAATCGCTGGAATCTTCCAGGGTAGCAGTAAAGCTGCCTTGCAAAAGCTTCTGCTCGATTTGATGCAGCAGCCGGTCAAAATCCTGCGAGAGGGTCCTTTCCAGTTTTGCCATCCGCAAAACCTCCTTTTGGTGAAATGATGGATTTTACAGCTGGTGGGTGTCCAGCCAGTTGCGCACGTCTGCAACCGTTTCGGTCAGACCGCCGTCCTCGATCGGGCAGGCAAGTCCGCTGTGGTGAACGATGTCCACAAAGGTCTGGGTGCCGCCCAGTTTGGCAAAGGCAAGGTATTTTTCCCATGCAGCTTTGTGGTCGTGCATCGACAGGCTCCAGAATTGCAGGGAGATCATCTGTGCCAGGCTGTAATCAATGTAGTAGAACGGGCACTCATAGATGTGCAGCTGTCTCTGCCAGCCTGCGCCGCGGTTGTAGAAGTTGACCTCGTGGTTGTCCAGGTGCGGGCGGTACAGTTTTTCCAGGCGGTTCCACTCCTCGTTGCGCTGGGCAGGGGTCCACTCTGGATGCAGGTAGACGCTTTCCTGGAAGTGGTCGACCTGACAGCCGTATGGGATGAAGGTCATCGCGCTTTCCGCATGGAACAGCTCATATTTGTCGGTGTCCTCTTTAAAGAAGAGGTGGTGCCATGGAGCGGTCAAAAATTCCATCGACATCGAATGGCTCTCGCAGACCTCCATTGTTGGGTCGCGCAGGTCAAGGTGCGGGATGCAGCGCAGTGCGGTGTAGTCGGCAAAGGCATGACCGGCTTCATGGGTCAGAACATCGACGTCGCCTGCGGTGCCGTTCCAGTTGGCAAAGATGAACGGAGCATCATATTTTGGCAGACCGGTGCAGTAGCCGCCCATTGCCTTGCCCTCCTTGGAGAGGACGTCGAACAGGTCGTGGTCGAACATCATCTGGATAAACTCGGCGGTCTCCGGCGACATCTCGGTGTACATCTGCCGACCGGCTTCCATCAACTCGTCCGGTGTGCCGTGCGGCAGCGGGTTGCCGTCCGGGAAGAAGTAGGTGTTGTCGTATACCTGGAAATCCTCGACACCGATGCGTTTTGCCTGACGGCGCTTGATTTCGTTGTTGACCGGCACAATCTCCTCGATGACCTGGCGGCGGAAGTTGGCAACCTCCTGCGGACCGTAGCAGTTGCGGCGGCGCAGCAGGTAAGCCATCTCTACATAGTTGGAAAGACCCAGACGGTGTGCCTGCTCGGTGCGGTTTTTGACCAAACGGTCATAGATGTCATCAAACTGCGCTTGATGCTGGTCAAAAAAGCTGCCGTATGCCTGTGCAGCGGCTTTGCGCACCGCACGGTCCGGGCTTTGCTGGTAAGGACCCAGCTGAGCCAGATTGCAGACCTTGCCGTCAAACTCGATTTTAGCGCTGGCGCACAGCTTCTGGTACTGCTGAACCAGCTGGTTTTCCTCCTGAATCAGTGGAATCAACTCGGGAGAAAAGCTCTTGAGGGAGATTTCGATGTTTTTGAACATCAGCGAGCCAAACTCCTCCTCCAGCTCCTTGCGGAAAGGAGAGGCAACCAGAGCCTTGTTAAACTCCTGGAGCTTTTCGTCGAGCACCGGAGCCATCTGCTCGTTGTACTCTTCCTCCTGGCTGTAAAATGGGTCGCGGGTGTCCACAGTGTAGCGGATGGTGCAAATCTGAACGTTGGTGGTCAGCTCGATGCGCAGCTGCTCCAGCTCTTTGATGATCTCAATCTGCTCGGAGGCGCTTGCAGCCTTCTCAAAGCGTTCAGTCAGCTGGGAGATGGTTTCCATCAGCTTTGGATAATCGGGACGCTCATAGGGAAATTCAGAAAATTTCATGGTGTTTTACTCCTTTATGAAAAATAATACAATACAAGTAGAAACTGCCTGAAGGTATTCTACCATGAAAGCTGGGAAATGTAAACTAAATCCACCGGAGAATGTTGAAAAGTTTATCAAACATCGACAGGAAAGGAGAGGGCAAATTTTCTCTGAAAAAACCGTTCTTTACAAACTGGCAGCCGGTAGTGTAAAATACCTAGAGAGGGCGGTATGCTCTCAGATTAACAAGGGGAGCGAAAACGATGAGAACGATAATCTGGTTTTTATACTTCTGGCTGTATCTGATTTTGGTGCTGCCGGAATATTGGCGGGTCTGCCGCATGGGCAAGCAGGGCAAAACCGAACAGCACAACCGCCTGGTGCGCACCCATGTCAACAACTGGGCAGGCAGACTGCTGCGCCTGGCAGGGGCGGACATCACCACCACCGGCAAGGAGAACATCCCGCAGGGTCCGGTGGTCTTTGTGGCAAACCATCAGGGCTATTTTGACATCCCGCTGATGCTGACCCAGCTGGATAAACCAAACCCGCTGGTGGCAAAGAAGGAAATTCAGAAGATTCCGATGATTCGCGGCTGGATGGAACAACTGCACTGTGTCTTTTTGGACCGGGATGACCCGCGACAGTCGATGGAGTGTCTGCGTCAGGCGCAGGAGCTGCTGGGACAGGGGTATTCGGTGGTCATCTTCCCGGAGGGGACCCGCAACAGCGGCGGACCGCTGGGTGAGTTTAAGGCAGGCGCCATCCGCATGGCGACCCGTGCCGGTGTGCCGGTGGTGCCGGTGTGCATCGACGGCAGCCACCTGCTGATGAAAAAAGGCAGCCTGTGGATTCATCCGGCAAAGGTGAATATCCGCATTCTGCCACCGATTTCCACCGAAGGGATGGCAAGGGATGAGATTCGGGCACTGCCCGAGCAGCTGCGCCAGCAGATTTCTGACGAGCTGGACCGTCTGCGTGGCTAGATAAAATGAAAATTTGGGAGGATAAACAGAATGAAATGGATGATTGCTTCGGACCTGCACGGGTCCGCATACTGGTGTGAAAAGATGATAGAGCGCTACCGCGAGGAGAAGGCGGGCAAATTGATTTTGCTGGGAGATATTCTCTACCACGGACCGCGCAACGACCTGCCGCGCGACTATGCGCCCAAAAAGGTGATTGAGATGCTCAACGGCATGAAGGAAGAGCTGCTCTGTATCCGCGGCAACTGCGACTGCGACGTGGACCAGATGGTGCTGCAATTCCCCATCATGGCAGAGTATGCGGCGCTGTGGCTGGACGAGCGAATGGTGTGGGCGACCCACGGACACGTTTTCAATATGGATAACCACCCGCCGCTTAAAACCGGCGACATCCTGCTGCACGGTCACACCCACATCCCGGCAGCACAGCCGTTTGGCGAGGGATTTTACTACATCAATCCGGGCTCGGTGTCCATCCCCAAAAATGGAAGCAAAAACAGCTATCTAATCTTGCAGGACAGCACCTTCACCCTCAAATCGGTGGAGGATGGCTCTACCATCAGCAGCTACACCGTCGAATAAAGCAAAAAAAGACGTACCGAAGCCGGTACGTCTTTTTTGATAAAGGAGCGAACGGGAAAGAACGGTTCCTGTCAAGCGGAAACGGTTCTTTAGCGGTCTTATTTTTTAATCAGCTCGCCGATGGTAGCAGGGGTGCAGCCGGCAGCGTTGGACTCGTCGGTGTCAACGTGCATGGTAGCGTCGCAGCCTTCGCCGATGCGTACTTCTACATCGTCAAAGATGAGGCTGCGGTCTGGGGAAGAAATCTTGACCATGATGACCTCGCCGTTGGAAACGTTTGCTTTTTCTGCTTCAGCAGCGCTGATGTGCAGGTGACGTTTTGCAGCGATAACGCCTTCGGTCAGTTCAACCTCACCGGCAGGACCAACCAGTTTGCAAGGAGCGCTGCCAGCCAGGTCGCCGGACAGTCTGACAGGAGCATTCAGTCCCAGGCTTCTGGCGTCGGTAGCGGAAAGCTCTACCTGAGATTTGGAGCGGAATGGACCCAGGATGCTGACATTTGCCTGCGATTTTTTAGGACCAACAACGGTTACCTTCTCGTTGCTTGCAAACTGACCTTTGATGGAAAGCTCTTTTTTAACGGTGAGCTGTGCGTCTGCGCCGAACAGAGTTGCAAAGTCCTCAGCGGTCAGGTGTACGTGTCTTGCGGAAGTTTCTACTGGAAAAGTATAGCTCATGGTTTTTACATCCTCCTGAAATAAAATCAACAGTGCAGAAAATACACCATTTTCTGATATAATGATAGTATGATTGAAGGGATTTTGCAAGTATCGTTAAAAATATAACAATATTTTTGCAATCACCCCTGTCTGTTTGGTGCGGAAAAACGGGATGGAGGAAATTTTATCGGCTGTGGGACTACTCCCACATGGGCAGGATGTGCTATAATAGCAAAAAAGACAGGAGGAACAACAGATGGAAAACAGGATGGAACAGCTGCGGGAAGAGTGCCTGCAATGTCAAAAGTGTCCGCTGGCGGCAACCAGACATCATGTGGTGTTTGGTACCGGCAAGACCGATGCGGAGGTTGTTTTTGTTGGAGAGGGTCCGGGCGAAAACGAGGACCTTCAGGGAGAACCCTTTGTGGGAAGAGGCGGCGCACTGCTGGATAAATATTTGGAGGCGGTGGACCTGTCCCGCGAGCGGAACATCTATATTGCCAACATCGTCAAGTGCCGCCCGCCGCAGAACCGCGACCCAAAACCGGAGGAAACCGCCTGCTGTATCGGCTACCTCAGCCGTCAGCTGGAGATCATCAAACCGAAAATCATCGTTTGCCTGGGCAGAGTGGCAGCCACCATTTTGATTGACAAGGGCTTTAAGGTCACCCGCCAGCACGGCGAATGGTTTAACAAAGACGGCGTCTGGTATATGGGCACCTTCCACCCGGCGGCGCTGCTGCGCAATCCGCACAACAAGCCGGATGCCTTTGAGGATATGCTCGCCTTGCAGAGCAAAATCCGGGAGATCTGCACCCACACCTACGACGGAACCGAATTATAAAAAGAGCCTTCTTTCTTGAGGAAAGGAGGCTCTTTTATTTTGCGGCAAGAAAAGATGATGCCTTATCGTTCGGCGTAGGTGTTAAAGGAGAAGGCAAGGCAGTACAGCGACAGGGCAAACACCAGCAGGACATCGGAAAGCGGCAGGGTCATGCTGGAAAAGCACAGCACCTCTCCCACCGTCATCGTCAGACCGAACAGTGCGCCGCAGAAGCCGAAGGCGTTGATCCAGCAGGTGCCCTTGGCAAAGTCTACATCGCCCAGGATGCGGCTGTGTCCCATCAGGAAGAGGGTGAAGCACAGCAAGCACAGCAGATAGAGGGTGCGTTCGGGCATACCGGCAATCTGCGGGTAGTCGCGGAACATCTCGACACAGGCAAGCAGCGCCCAGATGACCGGGAAGATGAAGGTGATTGAGCTGCGGTTGGCAATCTTTTCCAGCAGGAAGGATACTCCAAGCCGGACAAAGACGATGCCGCTGACCACTGCCATGACCGCCTGTGCGCCGGAGAGCAGCACACCCGACAGTAGCGCCGCCGGCAAAAAGTCGAGCGAATCCAGGATGGCATAGCCAATGTTGAGCAGGTCAAAGACGCCGCACAAAACCAGCACGCCGCCCAGCACCATCGCCAGCACCGCCAGCAGGCGGGAATTAAAGATGGAAAAGCGCAGCTGCTTTTTTTGCAGAAAGCTGCCTGCCAGCATCAGCACCGCCAGTACAGCCAGCGCAGCATAAAAGACGGTGGTCAGGATGCCGGCGGTCAGGAAGCCGGTCTGTGCATCAAAGCGGGTGATAGATAAAAAGCCATACAGCGGCAGACAGATGACAGCCGAGATGGCAAAGAGGAGTTTGGTCCAATTCAAAATAAACGCCCTTCTTTCTTTTGTAAGCTCCGCAAAGGTGCGGGGCGGTTTTTGTTCATTTTATCACACTTTCCGGCGTTTGTATAGTGTTTTCCCTCTGCCGTGCCGGTATATCGGGGAAGGGTAGGGCATATACTGCCTTACAGAAAAACAAAACGGAGAGGGGAAAGGCAGATGAAATGGATGAGCCTGACAGCTTTATCACTGGCGCTGTGTCTGGCAGCGCTGCCGGTGCTGTTTAGCCGCAGGGAAACTGCGGTGCAGCCGGTGACGCAAATGGAGATGCAGCAGGAGATGAAACCGGTGACTGTCCAACAAACGCAGCAGGCAGCACCGATGGAAAACAGATCCGCCGACCAGCCGGAGCCGTTTCGCATCCTCGACCGCAGCACCGGCAAGGTACAAACGGTGCCGGTGCAGGTGTATGTCACCGGTGCTCTCTGCTCCGAGATGCCGGCTACCTTTCACAAGGAGGCACTCAAAGCGCAGGCGGTCAGCGCGCATACCTGGGCGCTGTACTGTCAAAAGCAAGCGCGGCAGAACGGGCAGCCGTATGACTTTTCTGCCGACCCTTCCCGCTGGCAGGGTTATGTGACCGAACAGCAGGCAAGGGAGCGGTTTGGCAGTTATTTTGACGAGTATTGGGGAAGGGTCAGTCAGGCGGCGCAGAGTGTCGATGGACAGATTTTGGTGGACAGCAGAGGGCAGCCGATTGTAGCGGCGTACCACGCCATCAGCGCAGGAAAAACCGAACCGGCACAGAATGTCTGGGGAAATGAGCTGCCCTGTTTGACCGCGGTGGACAGCGCAGGCGACCGGCACGCACCCGGGTATGAAAAAACGACCGCCATCCCCATCGAGCAGCTGCGGCAGAAACTGGAACAGAAGCTGGAACAGCAGGACATCCGGCTGTCGGACGATCCGGCACAGTGGCTTGCGGTGCTCGAGCGCTCCGATTCCGGTTATGTGACCCGGATGCAGGTGGGCGAAAGTCAGCAGAGCGGACTTTGGCTGCGGGAGCTGCTGGGACTGCGCTCCTCCGATTTTGACTGGGAGATTCAGGACGGAAACTTTGTCTTTACCACCCGAGGCTATGGGCATGGGGTCGGACTGAGCCAGTACGGTGCGTATTATCTGGCAAGGCAGGGGAAAAGCTATCGGGAGATATTGGCACATTATTATACCGGAGCGGTCTTGCAGGAGCGGACCGATTTTTAACAGGCGGTCGATTGGCGGTTGATTTTCCTTCCAAAATAGAGTATCATAATGAAAGACAGCACCGACAGGGAGGAATCATATGCCAAATCGACCGAACCCGCAGCAGGAACCGGAGAGCGAATGCTGCCAGGAAACCCACCATCACCATCTGGAATATTTGAAAAACCGTATGCCGACCCAACAGGAGATGGACGATGCAGCAGAGCTGTTCAAGGTCTTTGGCGACCCGACCCGCTTAAAGCTGCTGGCAGCGTTGCTGGCGCAGGAGATGTGTGTCTGCGATTTAAGCGACCTGCTGGGCATCTCTCAGTCGGCGGTGTCCCATCAGCTGCGGCTGCTCAGAACCAGCCGTCTGGTCAAAAACCGTCGGGAGGGCAAGTCGGTCTACTATTCGTTGGACGACGACCATGTAGCGACCATTTTGGCGCAGGGAATGGAGCACGTCCGCCACTGAGAAGGGCGGACAGGAATTTTTTTGGAAAAAAGGTTGACAATTTCAAAAACCTGTGGTAGAATATTGACTGTTGCTAGATGGAGAGGTGTCCGAGTGGTTTAAGGAGCTAGTCTTGAAAACTAGTGACTCGCAAGAGCCGTGGGTTCGAATCCCACCCTCTCCGCCAAGGAATTTCTTTTGCGGCAAGAGGGTCAGGAAAGATTTCCACCTTTTGTGAAAATGGAATAAAAAGCATTGCGCTTACCAGTCTGGAGAAGTACTCAAGTTGGTGACGAGGCGCCCCTGCTAAGGGCGTAGGCCGGTCTAAAACTGGCGCGAGGGTTCGAGTCCCTCCTTCTCCGCCAAGATGAAACCCGAGATTTTCGCATGATTATGCGGAATTCTCGGGTTTTGTTTTTTGCTTTTTAGAGCTTGACCTTGTTTTGACCTTAGCTTTCGTCACCGGCTCGCATCGAAAAGAAGGTGGATTTGCCGCTCGGGAATTGACGGGCGGCAGCAGGTGATTTATAATAAAAATCAGGAGCTTTATTTTTATGCAAAGGAGCGAGGCGGTTTATGAGAAATGTGATGATGGCAAAGGGAGCCGGCACGGTGGTCAATCGCTGCGCACAGGTCAAAGCGGGCGAAACGGTCCTGATTGTGACCGAAGCCTCCCGCATGAGCATTGCGGAATGTTTAGCCGAGGCGGTGTGCGCAGCAGGCGCGCAGCCGGTGCTCAGCGTCATCCTTCCAAGGGAGCGGGACGGACAGGAGCCGCCGGAGTGTGTGGCAGCGGCGATGAAGGCAGCGGATGTCTTTTTGTGCGTGGTGGGCAGGTCCATCACCCACACCCAGGCGGTCAAGCAGGCAGTAGCTTCCGGCGCGCGCGGACTGGTGCTGACCCATTTTTCTGAGGAGATGATGGTACACGGAGGAATCGAAGCGGATTTCCCGTCGATTGCGCCGCTGTGCAAAGCGCTGGCAGCCAAGCTGGCAGGCAGTAAAACTATCCACCTGACCAGCCCGCACGGCACCGACCTGACCTACTCAGCCGTAGGCAGACGCGGGAATGCCCTGTATGGTGTGGTGGAATCGGGACAGTTTTCCACCATCCCGACCATTGAAGCGAACGTTTCCCCGCTGGAGGGCAGTGCAAACGGCACCATCGTCGCCAATGCCAGCATCCCTTACATCGGCATCGGCGTTTTGGAAGAGCCGGTCGTCTGTCAGGTGCGCGACGGTAAAATCATTTCGATTGAAGGTGGCAGACAGGCGCAGCTGCTGCGGGAGGATTTGGAAAAGAAGAACGACCCGAATGTCTACAACATCGCGGAGATGGGCATGGGCATGAACCCGCACTGCTACTTCTGCGGCTTTATGCTGGAGGACGAGGGTGTGGAGGGTTCGGTCCACATCGGCATCGGTACCAGCATCACCCTGGGAGGAACGGTCAAGGCAGCCTGCCACTACGATTTGATTATGACCGGTGCAACGGTGGAGGCAGACGGCGTGGTGCTGCTCAAGGACGGAGTACTCAACAAGGAGACCATTCTTGCATAATGTGCTTTTAAAGGAGGAAGCTTGTATGAAAATCGTACTGTTGGAATCGCTGGGAATTTCCCAGGAAATATTGAGCGGATTTGTCCAGCAGCTGGAAAAACAGGGACATCAGTTTGTCAGCTATGAGAAAAATACCGATGAACAGGTGCAGATTGAGCGGGCACAGGATGCCGACATCCTCATCATCGCCAATATGCCGCTGTCGGGCAGGGTCATCCGCGCCTGCAAACAGCTGCGCTTCATCGACGTGGCATTCACCGGCGTGGACCATGTGGATTTGGAAGCTGCCAAAGAAATGGGCATCAAGGTCAGCAATGCAGCAGGATATTCCACCCAGGCGGTCGCAGAGCTGGCGGTGTGCATGATGCTTTCGCTGCTGCGCAACCTGTCCGCAGTGGAGCAGCGCTGCCGCAGCGGTCAGACCAGGGACGGTTTGGTTGGCTGTGAGCTGGGCAGCCGCACAGTGGGCATCGTCGGCGCCGGAGCCATCGGCTGCCGT
>FR880197.1:11666-12444 GCA_000435195.1 Clostridium sp. CAG:169
CCGGAGCCATCGGCTGCCGTACAGCGGCTTTGTGCCACGCCTTTGGTGCAAAGGTGCTGGGATATAAGCGCCATGTCACCGGAGAAGAGCCGGACTTCATCCGGTTTGTACCGCTTGAACAGCTGCTGCAGGAAAGCGACATCGTTTCGCTGCACTGTCCGATCAATGAACAGTCCCGCAATCTGATCAATCGGGACACCATCGCCCGGATGAAGCAGGGAGCCATGCTCATCAATACGGCACGCGGACCGGTGGTCGATTCGCAGGCGCTGGCAGATGCGCTCAACAGCGGTCATCTGGCAGGTGCGGCAGTCGACGTTTTTGAAACCGAGCCGCCGCTGGACACCGCACACCCGCTGCTACACAGCAAGAACACACTGGTGACCCCGCACGTTGCCTTTGCTTCGGCAGAGTCGATGCAGGCAAGGGCACAGATCGTTTTTGATAACATCAGCAGCTTCCTGGCAGGCGAGCAGAAGAACATCATCCTGTAAAGAAAATACAGCCGACAGCAAAACTGTTCGGAGCATCAAGCCGTTTGGTTGCGCACCCACATAGGAAAAGCGCAGCAAAGCGGCTTTTTGTTTGTACCGATGGATGGTGGAAAAGTAAGGGTCTGCACAAACAGGAGATGGACGGCTCTCTTTTTCTGTCTGATGCTTTTCCTGCCCTCGGATTTATAGTATAATGAAGGAAAATGATGGCGGCAAACGGACAGAGGGTCAAAAAAGTGGAAAGGCGGGGAGCAGAGCGGTGGAACGATTGACAAACAAAAATC
>FR880198.1 GCA_000435195.1 Clostridium sp. CAG:169
ATGAACCAGGCACAGCTCAAGCATCTGGGCACCGACTCCAACTTTGAAACGATGCGACGCCTGATTGAACAGCTGCGCACCCGCTGTGACATTATCACCGACACCGAGGTGACCGATGTCGACCGCGAAACAATGCAAATTCAGACGCACAGCGCACAGGGCGACAGCAGCTGCAAGGCAGGCAAAATCATCTTTGCTGTCGGTCGTGTGGGCAGCCGTTTCTTTTCTGCGTGGTGTACCCGCAACCAAATCGAGCTGAGCAACAACCAGGTGGACGTTGGCGTGCGCGTCGAGCTGCCTGCTATCGTGTGGGAGGATTTTTCCAAACGAATCTACGAGCCGAAAATCTGGTACCGCTCCAAGCAGTACGGCGACAAGACCCGTATGTTCTGCTTCAATGAACGAGGCAGCGTCGTCACCGAAAACACCGACGGCGTTTTGACCGTCAACGGTCATTCCTACCGCGACCAGAGCAGAAAGACCGAAAATTCCAACTTTGCCCTGCTCTCCACCATCCGCTTCACCGAGCCGTTTAAACAGCCAATCGACTATGCACGGCACGTCGCCAGCCTTGCCAACCTCATCTCCGGCGGCAGCGTGCTGGTACAGCGCCTGGGCGATTTGGAAAACGGACGCCGCACCGATGCCAAGCGGCTGGCAGCCTCCACCACCCAGCCGACCCTCAATGCCGTTCCGGGCGATTTGAGCCTGTGTATGCCAAAGCGTCAGCTGGACAATATCATCGAAACACTGCATGCTCTGGATGCCGTAGCGCCGGGTACTGCCAATTATGACACCCTGCTGTACGGCATTGAATGCAAATATTATTCAGCACGTCCGCAGACCGAAAACTTTAAACTCTGTGGCTGCGAAAACATCTATGCTGTCGGAGACGGTGCGGGCTTTACCCGTTCGCTTTCTCAGGCAGCTGCCAACGGCTTATATGTTGCCGATTTACTGTGTGAACAAAAATAAGCTTTCCTGCCACTTTTGCAAGCTCCTGCCAAAGCAGGGGCTTGTTTTTTATTTAACAAATTGGATATATTTTCTACCCTTCAAAAATCAGCTTTTGCATAATTTGACGTTTTTAGCAAAATAAAGCCTTTTTTAGCTGACAACCTCTTGATTTCACCCTCAGTGTCTGTTACTATATGTGCATATTCATACATGATATCTTCTCTCTTTTGGTTGTGTAATAAAAAATAAGCAGGGACCGCATCGGGTGAAATGCGGTCCCTGCTTATTTTTATTTTGTATTTTTTTCCTTTGTATCTTCGATAAAAAAGCGGTCAATAATTGCCTCCGATGTCTTTCTGCAATAAGCCGCTATCCCCGCAAAGCTCAACAGCAGCGACACCAGCGCCATCGTGTCCATCTCTTCATCATAATTCTGTTTAAGGCGGTCCACCATAACGTTGATGCTTTCTTTGAGCTCCTTCTGGTTCTCTCGGTCCTTCTCAAAGATTTCCTGCATTCCTTTTGCCTGCACGCCCTCCGCCATCAGCAGGGTCATCACCTGTTTGATGTCCCCAATCGAGAGCACATTTTTCAGATTGCAGATCATCAGAATCTGCAAAATCTGTTCGCGGCTGTATTTTTTTCCGCGCATCGGACGAATCATTTTTTCCTTGCTGTAATTATTCACCATCGACTTGGTCAAAATCTTATCGTTCTCCCGACGGCGGTTTTCTCCCAGCTTGTCCTCAAACAGCATCAAAATCTGGTCGATGTACAATTCCAGCTCCGGTATCTGCTCCGGCTCCAGTCTGCTGGGGTTGGCGGACTGATTGATGATTTGTTCAAGCTTCTCTTTTTTTATTTCCATTCCTTTTTCCTCCAAACTCTCCCCTTGCCAAAGGAATTTGCAAAAGGAAGCGGATTGCTGTTTTCTATTTTATATTATTTTTAAAAAATTTTCAAGATGTATTGCAAAACTCTTTTGTATTTGTTATTATAGATTACATAAAATAGTTTTTAAAACTACTTTACGTCAGGAGGAACACCATGTATAGTTATTTTAAAAATGCTCGTGAACCGATGAGCAGCTACACCCACTTTCTGGGCGTCATCTTTGCGGTGGTCGGCACCGTCTTTTTATTTGTTTTGAACAATCTGACCGGCAATTTTTCTGCACGGATGTTTGTTTCTATTCTGGCTTTTGGCGGCTCGATGCTGGCTTTGTACAGTGCCAGCTCCATCTATCACTATTACAAAGGTCCTGTCTTGAAGCAGGAGTATCTGCGCAAGCTGGACCACGCCATGATCTATGTACTGATTGCCGGCTCTTACACACCCATCTGCTTAAAATTCATGGAAGGCGCACACGGAATCCTCTTTGTCCTGGGCATCTGGGCAGTAGCGTTGTGTGGTATCTTCGTCAAAATGTTCTGGATGAACGCTCCTCGCGCACTGTACACCGGATTTTACCTGCTGATGGGTTGGGCAATCATCTTCGACTGGAAAGCACTGAGCCTGATGCCTGCCGGCGCCATCGGTCTGCTGCTGGCAGGAGGCATTGCCTATTCCATCGGTGCTGTTTTTTATATTTTAAAGAAGCCAAACATCTCCGACCGTTTCGGATTCCATGAGCTGTTCCACGTCTTTATCCTGCTGGGTACTTTTTTCCACTTTCTGGCAGTTGTCTTTTATGTTGTACTATAACATCCAATCCTATCAAAATAAGCCAAACCTGACAGGGATAATCCCTGTCAGGTTTTCTTTTATCGCAGGAAGGATTTCTACTCGTAATCTTCCTCTTCTTCATCGTCATCAGACTTGCTGCACTCTTCAAAAATCCGCTTTCTTTCATTCTAGCACACCCTTTCCTGCTTTCCACGCGACTTTCTGCTCCGCCTTGATTTTTCTGTGCGGGTCATTGACGGTTGACAAAGGCGCATAGTATAATGATTCAATAGGACTTGTTCCTTTTTACCCAAATACAGAAACGGAGGCTTTTGCCTTGATTTTACTCAGTGCAGAAAAAGTATATAAAGGATACAGCGAACGCCAGCTGTTGGACGGCTGCTCGCTTGCCATCGGCGAAGGGGAAAAAATCGGATTGATTGGCATCAACGGAACCGGAAAATCCACCCTGCTCAAGGTGATGGCGGGCATCGACCCACCGGACAGCGGCATCGTC
>FR880199.1 GCA_000435195.1 Clostridium sp. CAG:169
TTTGTCCAATATGTATTGTAGTGCTACAGGATAAAAAAGAAAAATCCCCAAACGGGTCTTTACAAAAAGCAGAGGAAGGGTATATAATAGGCATGAAACAGCAGAATAAAAAAGTGCGCGATGATGGAAAAGGTCACCGTTCCCAACAGCCTTCCAGAGAGCCGGCGGATGCTGCAAGCCGGCAGGCAGGAGGATGACTTCCGCTTCCGTAGCGCCCGATGAAAGTCGGGGGGAGATGCCCCTTACAGCGTCGTCAAAGAGCGGTACAGCCGTACAGTCGGCTGTGCAATTTGGGTGGCAACACGGAAATTTCCTTTCGTCCCATGGATTTGGGCGGAAGGTTTTTTTATATTCTGCGACCTTCCGCCGCCGTTTTAAAATAGCAAGGAGGATGTAAACTATGCTGGACATCAAACTGGTCAGGGCAAACCCTGAGCTTGTCAAAGAAAACATCAAGAAAAAATTCCAGGACGAAAAGCTGGTCCTGGTGGACGAGGTGCTGGAGCTGGACAAACAGTTCCGCGATGCCAAATCCCGCGGCGACTACCTGCGTTCGCAGCGCAACACCCTCTCCAAACAGATCGGCGGACTGATGGCAAAAGGTCAGAAGGAGCAGGCAGAAGAGGTCAAAGCACAGGTGACCGCTATGGCACAGGAGCTGGCTGACCTGGAGGTCAAAGAGGAGCAGCTGACCGAGGAAATCAAAAAGAGAATGATGGTCATTCCAAACATCATCGACGAGTCGGTTCCGATTGGCAAGGACGACAGCGAAAATGTGGAAGTGGAGCGCTTTGGCGAGCCGGTCGTTCCTCCGTTTGAGGTTCCTTACCATGTGGACATTATGGAGCGCCTGCACGGCATCGACCTGGACAGCGCAAGAAGAACCAGCGGCACCGGTTTCTACTACCTGTGCGGCGATATTGCAAGACTGCACTCGGCAATCCTGTCCTATGCAAGGGACTTTATGATTGACCGCGGCTTCACCTACTACATCCCGCCGTTTATGATTCGCTCCAACGTGGTCAACGGCGTTATGAGCTTTGCCGAGATGGAAAACATGATGTACAAAATCGAGGGCGAGGACCTGTACCTCATCGGTACCAGCGAACACTCGATGATCGGCAAATTCATCGACACCATCCTTGACGAAGAGCAGCTGCCGCAGGCACTGACCAGCTACTCCCCATGCTTTAGAAAAGAAGTGGGCGCACACGGCATCGAGGAGCGCGGCGTTTACCGCATCCATCAGTTTGAAAAGCAGGAGATGATCGTCGTCTGCAAACCGGAGGAGAGCATGGACTGGTTCAAGAAGCTGTGGACCAACACTGTAGATTTCTTCCGCACCCTGGACATCCCAGTCCGCACCCTGGAGTGCTGCTCGGGCGACCTGGCAGACCTGAAGGTCAAGAGCCTGGACGTAGAGGCATGGAGCCCACGTCAGCAAAAATATTTTGAGGTAGGCAGCTGTTCCAACCTGGGCGATGCTCAGGCAAGACGCCTTGGCATCCGTGTCAAGAACAAGGAAACCAAACAGACCTATCTGCCACACACCCTGAACAACACCGTTGTGGCTCCTCCGCGTATGCTGATTGCATTTTTGGAGAACAACCTCAACGACGACGGCTCGGTCCGCATCCCGGAGGCACTGAGAATGTACATGGGTGGAAAATCGGTCATCGAGGTCAGATAAGTCTGCTGTGTATAGGCAGAAAGAAGGGCTTACTATGGAACTGGATTTACAGGTCATCCGGCAGCAGGTGGTCCATGCGACAAAAGCGCTGCTGGAGCAGGCAAATTTAAAAGCCGGAGATATTTTTGTGCTGGGATGCAGCTCCAGTGAAATCTGCGGCGGACACATCGGCAAAGCCTCCAGCGAAGAGGTGGGACAGGTGGTGATCGACGCCATCCTGCCGGTCCTGCGGGAAAGAGGAATCTTTCTGGCGGTGCAGGGCTGTGAGCACATCAACCGTTCGCTGGTTGTCGAGCGGGAAGCGGCAGAGCGGTATGATTTGGAGATCGTCACCGTTAAGCCTGCCCTGCACGCCGGTGGAGCCTGCGCCGTAGCCGCCTATGACCGCGCAGAGGACCCGGTCATGGTGGAGCACATCACGGCAAAAGCCGGGATGGATATTGGCGACACCTTTATCGGGCAGCATATCAAGCACGTACAGATTCCGGTTCGTCTGGACATCGACCAAATCGGTGCGGCACACGCTACCTTTGTGCGCAGCCGACCCAAGCTGATCGGTGGTCCAAGAGCAATCTACCCAAACTGATTTGCAAAAACTAGAGCAGAGGGGGAAAACAGGATGTTATATCTTGCATTTGCAGGACAGGCAGCCGTCTGGGCAGGGCTTTATTTCCTGCTGGACAAGCTTTCCAAAAGATGGGAAGGAAAAGCATTTTTTACATTGATGCAGACCAATGCCCTTTGGAAGGGAATGGTTGCCTGTTTCGTTCTGATTTTTCCCCTGCTGCTGTTGGGCTTTTTTGTGGGATGGACCCATCTTAGAATCAACAACTGGCTCTGGATTGCCTTTTACAGCGGCGCACTTTTGGTCTTATCCTGCCGCAGGTGGTGGGTCCGCCTGCTGGGAGTGGGACTGAATCTGCTTTCTCTTTGGGCGCTGACGTTGATTGTGTCGATGGGTTCCGGGCAGGCATGGCTGGAGTTGCTGTGGCGTTCTATTTTACCGTTTTTGCCGGCCACGAT
>FR880200.1:0-5122 GCA_000435195.1 Clostridium sp. CAG:169
GGCAACGGTGCCCACGCCGGTAATCTTGAACACCTCGCGCACCTCTGCTCTGCCCAGTTCGACCTCGCGGGTTTTTGGAGCCAGCATACCCTTCATAGCCGAAGAGATTTCCTCGATGGCGTCATAGATGACGCGGTACATTCTCATGTCGACCCCTTCGGTCTCCGCCATATCCCTTGCAACCGGGTCTGGACGAACGTTGAAGCCAACGATGATAGCGCCGCACGCCTGTGCCAGCATAACGTCCGACTTGCTGACAGCGCCGACTGCTCCGTGGATTACCTTGACGCGGACCTCCGGGTTGCTCAGTTTTTCCAGCGACTGTTTGACCGCCTCTACCGAGCCCTGTACGTCTGCTTTGACAATCAGCGGCAGCTCTTTGGTCTCTCCGACCTCGATCTGCTCGAACAGGTTATCCAGCGTTACCTTCTGGTAGGAGCTGAACTCCTTCTCCTTGGCCTGCTGTCTGCGCTGTTCAACCAGCTCACGAGCCAGTCTTTCGTCCTCAACGGCATTGAACTCGTCGCCTGCTGCCGGTACCTCTGCCAGACCGGTGATTTCGACCGGAGTGGAAGGACCTGCGGTTTCGATGCGCTCGCCGCGGGAGTTGGTCATCACTCTGACTCTGCCGACTGCGGTGCCTGCAATGACACTGTCGCCGGATTTGAGGGTACCGTTCTGCACCAGGATGGTAGCGACCGGACCTCTGCCCTTATCGAGTTTTGCTTCGATGACAGTACCCTTTGCCAGACGGTCCGGGTTTGCTTTCAGCTCTTTTACCTCAGCCATCAGCAGGATGTTTTCCAGCAGGTCCTGAATGCCCATCTTGGTCTTTGCCGAAACCGGAACACAGATGACGTCGCCGCCCCATTCCTCCGGTACCAGCTCGTACTCGGTCAGCTCCTGCATAACCTTATCCGGGTTTGCAGTCGGTTTATCCATTTTGTTGATAGCAACGATGATCGAAATGCCAGCCGCTTTTGCGTGGTTGATCGACTCAACGGTCTGCGGCATGATGCCGTCGTCGGCAGCTACAACCAGCACTGCAATATCGGTGATGTCCGCACCGCGCGCACGCATAGCGGTAAACGCCTCATGTCCCGGGGTATCCAGGAAGGTGATTGGCTTGCCGCTGACGTTGACCTGGTACGCACCGATGTGCTGGGTGATACCGCCTGCCTCGGTGGAGGTGACATCCGCATGACGAATGGCGTCAAGGATGGAGGTCTTACCGTGGTCTACGTGACCCATAACAACAACGACCGGCGGACGCTCTACCTTCTCTTCGTCCTTATCCTCGCTGTCGTCGAACAGACGGTCCTCGATGGTAACGACCACCTCACGCTCGACCTTTGCACCGATTTCCATTGCAACCAATGCAGCGGTATCGTAGTCGATGATGTCCGACACCGACTTCATCTCGCCCAATGCCATCAAGCGTTTGACAATCTCTGCCGACTGAATTTTCAGCTTGAGAGCCAGGTCGCCGACGGTGATTTCATCCGGCAGGGTGATGTGCAGCTTCTGACGGCGCTCGCGCTCCATCTCCAGCTTCTTGAGTTTCTCCATCTCCTTGTCCTTTTTGGACATGAAGTTCTTTTTCTTATTGTTTCTGCCGCCGATCTTCTGTTTCTTCACGCCGTCGTCGCGTTTTGCCAGATTGGTCGGTGCAATATTTTCATAACGCTCGTTGTATTTGTCCAGCTCGACGTTTGCCGCACGCATATCCACGTGACGGATCATCTTACCATTGACGTTTTCGTCCAGTTCCGGGTTGATGGCAGATGCCTGTCTTGGCGCAGCTGCCGGTTTCTGCGGTTTTGCCGGTTTGTTCTGCTGTGGACGATTGTTGTTATTGTTCATGCCGCGGTTGCGGTCGTTCGAACGAAAATCACCCTGTGGGCGGTCATTCGAGCGGAAACCGCCCTGCGGACGGTCGCCGCGGTCGCCGGAGCGGAATCCACCCTGCGGGCGGTCGCTGCGCTCGCCGGAACGGAAGCCACCCTGTGGGCGGTCGCCGCCGGATCTGCGTTCGCCGGTGCGATTATCATTCTGCGGACGTCTTTCACCGCGGTCACCGTTGGTACGGTTGTTCTGTGGGCGGTCGGACTGCGGCTTCTGCGCGGGTTTGCCGCCTTCTTTCGCGCCCGGGCGCTTTGGTGTTTCACTCATATCCTGCTTCTCCCTCTCCATCTGAGTCTCTTGGGCATCCGCTTCCTTTTGAGCCGATGCCGGCTTTGGTTGTTCCTGTTCTGCCGGTTTTGGCTCCGGTTTTACTTCTGGCTGTGCCGGTTGGGATTTTGCAGCCTCCTTGACCTGCGGCAGTTCTTCTTTTGCCGGGCTTTCAGCCACAGTTTCCGCCGGTTTTTCCTCCGGCTTTGGCTGTGCCTTTTTCTGCTGCTGTTCTTTCTTTTCCTTTTCCGGTTTGGACTTTGCCTGCGGCACCTTGGATTCCTCGCGGTACGCATAATAGCTGTCCAGGCTGTCCATCTGATTTTTTTGCGTATAGGTTTCAAAAACAAAATTCAGCTCTTCATTGCTAAGGGCGGTGGTGCGCTTTTTTTCACCCGGGAACTGCTTTTCCAGCAGCTCCACCAGTTCCTTCATCGGGACGTTCAGGTCCTTTGCGACCTCGCTGATTCTGTATTTATCATTTATCATGCAAACATACGCCTCCTTTTATCCAGGAATGCTTTTGTCCTGCCTGTCTTGTGTTGCTAATCGATAAGGCTGTTCATTTTTGATGCAAAACCTTCATCCGTTACAGCGGCAATGCCGCAGCGTTTGCCGCAGCCCTGCCGGATGTCCTGCATGGTCAGCTGCAAACACATCGGCTGCAGCTTGTGCTGCTCTGCGTAAAAAAGCAGCTCCTTCAGGCTTTTTGGGGAAAGGTCCTGTGTGTAATAGACCCCACACAGCTGACCTTCCTTCATCTGCTCGACCACCCGCTCAAAGCCCAAAACAAGTCGTCCTGCCCTGCGCGCCATCGAAAGGGTGGCAAGCTGCTGCTGCGCTGTGGTCATTGCTGTGTGCCTCCTTCGCTTTGCATCTGCTGCTCCAGCCGTTCGTACACCTGCTCCGGGATGGCAGTCTGCAACGCGCGCTCGAGCTGACGGGTCTTGCGCGCCTTTTGCAGGCACTCACAGCTTTTGCACAAGTAAGCGCCTCGGCCGGACTGCTTGCCGGTAAAGTCCAGACTGATCTCTCCCTGTGGGGAGCGAACGACGCGGATCATCTCTTTTTTCGGCTTGTGCTCCCGACACCCGGTACACATCCGCACCGGCATCTTTTTTTGTGGTGTAGCAGCGCTCATCCTCCTGCGCCTCCTTTGCCTTCTCTAATTTGTATTGCGAATCGAAATCGGATTATTCAAAATCGAAATCATCAGCGAACAGATCGTCCACTGCTTTGTCGATTTCTGCCTGGGTCTGTGCCTTGAGTTGCTCATGCTGCTCGACAATCTCCTGCTCCTGACTCTGTGGACCGATGTCGATCTTCCAGCCGGTCAAACGGGCTGCCAGACGGACGTTCTGTCCCTTGTTGCCGATTGCAAGCGAAAGCTGGCTGTCCGGTACGATAGCTTTGCAGTTTTTGGCGCCGGTCGGGTCCACCAGAACGCGGACGACCTCTGCCGGAGAAAGGGCTTCTGCCACCAGCTCCTCCGGGTTTTCGCTGTATTTGATGACGTCGATCTTCTCGCCGCCCAGCTCTTCAACGATGGCGGAGACGCGGGAACCCTTCGGTCCGATGCAAGCGCCGACTGCGTCAACGTTCTCGTCCTTGCTCCAGACTGCAATCTTGGTACGGGAGCCTGCCTCACGGGAAACTGCCATGATTTCCACCGTGCCGTCCTTGATTTCCGGGGTGTGCATCTCAAACAGACGTTTGATCAGCCCCGGATGGGTACGGGAAATCATCAGCTTTGGATTTTTGCCGCCGGTCAGAACGTCTACGACATACACCATGATGCGCTGACCTTCATGCAGCACCTCGCCCGGAACCTGCTCGCTCTTTGGCAGGATGGCTTCGCTCTTGTCGATTTCAACGGTAGCGTTGCCCTTAACCTCGTCAATCTTGAGGACCGGTACCGAGATGATTTCATATTTCTTATCCTGATACTTCTGCACCAGCTGACCTTTTTCTGCCTCGCTGATGCCCTGACGGATGACGTGTTTTGCCGACTGTGCAGCAATTCGTCCAAACTGCTTGGTTTCCAGCGGAATCTCTACCATTCCGCCCACATGTGCCACCTTGCTGTACTTGGTAGCATCCTGTAAGGTGATTTCGTTTTCCGGGTCCTCGACCTCTTCCACCACCTGCTTGCGTACCGCTACATAAAAGCGGCGCTTGACCGGATCGATCTCCACGATGGTGTTTTCGCTGCCACCCATGTCACGTTTGATGGCAACCGCAATGGCGTTGCTGATCTTCTCGATCAGGTAGGTCATCGGGATGCCTCTTTCTTTTTCCAATAAAGCCAGTGCTTCGAAAAACTCACTGTTGATGGTGCTCACGTTCTTTCCTCCTGTTTGCGGATGATGTGATCCGCACAATGCTACTTAAAACTGATCTGCTCATATAAACGGATGTAAGCGGCGTCCTTCTTCTCAATGGTCAGCTGCTGTCCGTCCAGCTCGACGGTGATGGTCTGGTCGTCACAGCTGCACAGCGGAGCTACAAATTCCCGCAGGCTGCTGCCATTTTCCAGCTGCATCGGGCGGATGAGTTTGACCTCGATCTGCTCTCCCAGATAGCGCTCAAAGTGCCAGGGACGAACAAGGTCTCTGCCGATGCCCGGAGAGGACACCTCAAAATAGTAGGACTGGCTGATTGGGTCTGCTTCGTCCAGGATTTTATCCATCCGACGGCTAAGATTTTCACAGTCGTCGATGGTGACGCCGCCCTCTTTGTCGATAAACAGACGCAGATACCAGGAAGCGCCCTCCTTTTCAAAGCGGACATCCCACAGCTGCAAGCCCATTTCTGCCACGACAGGCTGTGCCAGGGCGGTGACAGTGTCAACAGTATTTGGTTTTTTTGATGTTGCCAAAACGGTTTCCTTCCTTTCATTTCTGTCGCGGTAGTGATGTCAACTTACAAAACAAAAGAGCGGGAGAACCCC
>FR880200.1:5223-9989 GCA_000435195.1 Clostridium sp. CAG:169
TTCGCTTGTATACTTCCTTTATAGATTACCATATTTTTTAATCATTTGCAAGCCCTTCAAACCCTTTCTTTCCATAAAACTTTGCGAAAGATTGTTTTGCGAAAAAATATTCTGCACATTTTCCCGACAAGTTTTACTCACACCAGTTTGCTGATAGAAAAGCTCTGCACCTGGCTATCCTGTTTTAAAAGGTCGCCGAGTGGACCGATTTGATGAAGTCCCTTGATGCGAACAACAAAGCGAACTTCTATCGCTTCCGCACCGCTGGACTTTACCTTAATATCCGACATTTCAAATTTATTTTGGGAAAGGCTTTGCTGGAATCGTTCTAAGGCGTCATCCGACGGCAGTAGCGTCACTGTGACGCGCTCGCCAAAATATTCATTGGAGGTGATGAACCTTTGGTGCAGAAGGAACTGTGAAAACAAAATCACCAACGTTGCACTCGTCCCTAAAAAGTACATACCGGCGCCAAATGCCATCCCAATTCCGACCGTAGCCCAGATTCCTGCGGCGGTGGTCACCCCCATGATTTCATGCTTGCCGGCAAGGATCAGTCCTGCTCCCAGAAAACCGACTCCGCTGGCAACACTTGCCGCAACACGCGAAGCATCCACCGAAAGACCTTGGGAGATCACATCAAAAAATCCATACTTTGAAATCACAACCATCAGCGCACTGGTCAGCGCCACCAGAAGATGGGTTTTTAACCCTGCGTTCTTCAGTCGATTCTGTCGCTCCAACCCTATGAAGGCACCACAGACGCCCGCCACCACAATGCGGAGCAAAAGCTCCATTTGAGCCATTAACTCCGGCTGCATCGTTTTCACAACTTGCGGCATACATTTTCCCCCTCGTCCACTCCCAAAATTTATAAATCGCACAATAATGCTTCAAAATCTGCGCAATAAAATATTTAAAATAACGGTCCCTCAAGTATTTTCCTACTATAGCACAATCATCCACTCCTGTCAACTTTCAAAAATAAAAGTAATAATTTTTTCTATCTCTCTTGACCTTATCCTGATTATGCGGTATAATAGTATATAGGTTTTATCCGCTAGAGTGGCTCAGTCGGTAGAGCAGCTGATTCGTAATCAGCAGGTCGTGGGTTCGATTCCCATCTCTAGCCCCAAACCTCACCCTCAACAAGCCGTATGATGAAGCGGTTTGTTGAGGGTTTTCTTTTACTCCAAAGCACTGTTTGAAAGTGGTTTGATGGTGGTTTTCAAAATCCCAAAACAAAGAATCCTATTGTTAAATCTTATCTGCTGAACACAAACAAAAACCTCCAGACACCAAAACGTCTGGAGGTTTTATCTTTCTTTCGTTTCTGTCGGAAACAACAGGCGACCGACAGATTTCTTAATTTCCTTTGAGGTACGGCAGTGGGTTGACGTGCTGTTCGTCCTCACGCACCTCAAAGTGCAGGTGCGGTCCGGTGGACCAACCGGTGCTGCCGACCTTGGCAATCGCCTGTCCGCGGGATACGGTCTGTCCTTCCGAAACCAGCAGCTCGCTGCAATGTCCGTAAAGGGTGCTCTTGCCGCCGCCGTGGTCGATGATGATGTACTTACCATAACCTCTGCCTACCGTAAAGGTGGTGTTGGCTTTCACAACAGTACCGGTATTTGCCGCTACAATGGTAGCGCCCATGCAGTTGCTGCCGGTGATGTCGATACCGGTATGGAAATCGGTGCCGTTAAAACGCCAGCCGTAGCTGGAAGAAATGGTGCTGTAATTGGGCAGTGGCCATTTCATCTCGCCGCCGACATACTCACTGTTTGTCGAAGAAGAAAGGTTTGCAATCGAAGCATAAGCTGCTGCAATCTCCTGTTCCATCTCCTTTGCCTTCTGCTGGCTGGCAGCAAGGTCGCTCTGATACTGCTTTTCCAGAAGGCTGATGTCCTCGATTTGTGCGCTTGCCGCAGAAATCTTTTTGCTCAGGGAAGATTTATTTTCTTCCAGCGCCTCGTTTGCCTGCTCCAGCTTCTCCTGCTCGTCTTTGAGCTGGGTTTCCTTTTCCTCCAGCTCCTCCTTTTCCGCAGAAAGCTCGGTGATGATGTCCTTATCGCGGTCGGCAATCTCGGTGATGACACGAGTGCGCACCAAGCTGTCATAGTAGCTGTCTGCACCCAGTACAACCGACAACGCATCGCTGTATCCGGCTTTGTAGGAGGTCAGGATACGCTTGCGCAGCAGGCTAATCTGCTCGTTGATGCTCTGTTTGGAGGCGGCGATGTCCTCCTCCGTCATCTTAATGGATTCGTTCATCGCCTCAATCTGTAAATTCAGGGTGCTGATCTGTCCGAGAACATTGTCCAAATCTGCATCCAGCGAAGCCTTCACTGCCTGTGCCTGCTGCTTTTGCCCGCTGACACCTGCCAGTTTATTTTGCAGCTCCTTCTGTTCGGCTTTGAGCTTGTCCAGGTCGTTCTGCCGGTCATTGATTTGCTGCTGATAAGCAGCCTTCTGCTGCTCTCTCTGTGCCTTTTGTGCATTTGCTTCGGCAATTTCCTGCTGACGCTGCGCTTCGGCATCGTCCGAGTTGACATAATCGCCGGTCTGGGTGCTGGTTTCCTCGCTGTATCCCCAGGAAGCGGAAGCAGGCATTGCCAATAAAAGGCTTGCAAGAAGCGCTGCCGCCAGTGGGCGCAGCCGGTGACGTTGTTTCATGGCTGTTGCACTCTCCTTTACATTTTAGATAAAACCGCCCTACACCTTCAGGTGTTTGCGGATGAACAGGCTGGAACCAACCACACCCAAACCTGCACCACCGGCAGCAAAGCCTGCCAGCATATACGGTGCAATCTGTTTAAAGTCGATCAGGCGTCCGATGGCGATTTCCAGCCAGGAGGACGGATTGGTCATAACGAACTGAGTTGCATAGTTGTAAGCGACCCACAGCAGCCCGAAGGCAATCAGCGCCGAAATCACTCCAATCAACATACCCTCGATGATGAACGGCATCTTGATGAAGGTGTTGGTCGCACCCACCAAACGCATGATGCCAATTTCCTTGCGGCGGGAGAAGATGGTGATTTTGATGGTGTTGGCAATGATGACCACCGAAACGATTGCCAAAATCAGCACGATGACAGCGCCAACGGTAGAAATTGCCTTCTCCAAATCGGAGAGGATGGTTGCCTCCTGGCTCGGCGTGCGGATGTCCGGGTCTACCCCATCGATTTCCAGCAGCTGCTGCTCAACCGAATCGAGGGTTGATGCACTGACATCCTTGAGCTTGATGCGGTAGGCGTCCGGCAGGATGGGACCTAAATCATTGCCTTCCACATCCGCTTCTACCATCGCGCTGGCAGCTCCCCATTTTTCCTTTTCGGTTTCCCAAGCTTCCTCCGAGGAGTAGAAGTAGCTTTCTTCGACCTCGGGGATGTCCGCAATCTCCTGCCCGATCTGTTTGACCTGGCTGTCCGAAAGGTCCATGTCCAAAAAGGCGACCATCTCGTTTTCGTCTTCAACTGCGCCGACAATCACCTGCATATTCAGCGAAAGCAGCACTGCGCCGCCAATCAGCATCAGGCAGGCAACCAGAACGCCGATGGATGCCAACGACATCAGACGATTCATATATACATTTTTAAATCCTGTTTTAAACAGGTATCCCAAACTGCTACCCTTCATAAAAATCCCCCCATTCATCCGCATCCGAGCCGTCGCCCACCACATTGCCGTGGTTAATGGTGATGACTCTGCGGTTGAATTTTGCCACCAGCTCATGCTCGTGGGTAACCATCACAACGGTGGTCCCGCACTTGTTGATCTCGTTGAGCAGCTCTACGATTTCGTAGGACAGCTCCGGGTCGATGTTGCCGGTCGGCTCGTCCGCAATCAGCAGCGGAGGATTGTTTACCAGCGCCCGCGCCAGTGCCACACGCTGCTGCTCGCCGCCCGAAAGCTGATCCGGGTAATTGCGCGCCTTGGCAGCCAGACCCACCAGACCCAGTACATAGGGCACCCTCTGGCGGATGGAGCGGTTTGCCACATTGGTCACACGCAGCGCAAACGCTACATTATCATAAACGGTCATCTGCGGAATCAGCCGAAAGTCCTGGAATACCACTCCGAGCGACCGACGAAACTGCGGGATCTGCCGTTTTTTGATTTTATTCAAATTGTAGCCATTGATCGTAACGATTCCTTTGGTTGGAGTTTCCTCTCGCAGGATCAACTTGATAAAGGTACTTTTGCCCGCGCCGGAAGGTCCGACCACAAATACAAATTCTCCCTTGTCCACCCGCAGGCTGACATTGCTCAACGCCCGTGTGCCGTTGTCGTAGACCTTGGAGACACTGGTAAATTCAATCACCTGAACACCGCCTTATCCTCTTTGTACTGTTGCGGCTTTATTTTACGCAGGAAAGATACGCCATTCGTAATCAATCTCCCACCTTTGCGCATTTTTAGCCTTTCCAATTATAAACTAATTTTAAATTTTCCGCAACCATTTGACCGGATTCCCCGCATAGTTTGAAAAAAAGTTTACAATCATACCGATTTTTCTCCCTGCAAGAAGAAAGCAGCAAAAAGCAGACGGAAAATCTGTGAATACAGCGGAAATCCTTTTCACAAAGCGGTGTGTTTTGCCTCTCCCGTTGATTTTGTACACCTGTGATTCCTTTTCTTTTTTATCACATTTTTCACTCTTTTATCATTTAATACAAATATAGCATAATTCGAAAGCCTTTGCAACACCCAATAACCACTTTTGTCAAAATTTCTCATTCTTTGCTGCTAACTTTGTCGAT
>FR880201.1 GCA_000435195.1 Clostridium sp. CAG:169
CGGCTTAACTGCTATCACCGAATTGCCATACAAAGAAAACAATCCTTCGGTCACCTGCGCGGCTGATTCTTCGCTGATGGTCTGAATCAGCGGAGTGGTCATCGTGTAGATTTTTTCTGCCGACGAAACCACCGACTGCTCCTCTTCCTCCTCGGTCGTCTGCTCCTTCGTCTGAATCTCCAGCGTCACCGGAGAGGAGCGCACTGTGCCGGACAAGGTGATGATGGCTTTCTCATACTCCGGCTCAAGGTCGGTGATTTGATTGTCCAGAAAGGAGAGGCTGCCTTTTGATACGCTGTCCAGCAGCCGGTCATCCAACAGATAGACCGCATCCTGATACAGCGCATAGATGCTGCTGCCATCCGGCGCTGAATTACCTAAAAACAGCTCTTCTGTGTTGCCGTCGGTTGTTACGATTTGGATACTGTACTGTGGATTATCCAATCCGTATTGCTCAAGCTGCTCGTTTGAGCTGCCCGGTGTCAGCTCCTCCTGCGAAAGAAGCAGGCGTTTTGCTTGAAGGGAGGTAAAATTGGCTGTCAGATTGTTGACGTTGATGCTGGAGCTCGCCACCTCCTCATAGCCTTCCACAACAAATCCGCTTCCCTGGTTGACCAGGACAAAGCCGCCTGCCGGATTTTCGACCGAGATGGTATTGATCTGCTCCACCGTCATCGACAGTAGTTCCAGCTCCTGCTGCTGGTCTGTCTGGTTGGACTCCTGCGACTGCTCCTGCTGCGGGCTGGTCATCAAAATAATCAGAACCACCGACAGCAAAATCACCAACGCCAGACTGCCCAGCAGGACCATCCTCTGCTTTTTCATCTGCGTCCCTTCCTTTCCGCTTTTCTGCCATCAGGCATTTTTTCTCTTGAGCCAGAGGTAAAGCCCACAGCACAGGGTAACGATTGGAAGAACAATCATAAACCCGCTTCCGATGAGAAACACCTGTGCGGTGTTCAGTCCCAACTCCTGTCCTCCCAATGTTTTGGACTGGATGGAGATGATATTCTCCCGATGGGTCAGGGTGTTCAGCACCGAAAGGTAGTAGTCCGAATTGCAGAACGAACCGCTGCTCAGCAGAGAATCGCTCAATGACACCGCTGAACCAAAGGCTGCCACCCGACTGGACTTTCCATCCTCAAAGCTCTTCTCGGAAAGGATTGCCAGTGGGAAGGGTCCATATTCCTCCGGTGTCCAATTTTCCAGCTGTTCGTCGCTGATTCCATACGGGATGACCGATGCACTCTCGCTCGATTGCAGCAGGACAGTGGTGCTAAGCTCCATGTTGCTCTCAAACACCTGCTCCAGCGGACGGGCAAACGGCATGGTGATGGGGATGCTGGTATCGGTCATTGTATCGGTCAGGGTCAGGTTGCTGATTTGGTTGGTGGAAAAATAGGGATTCATATTGATGATTTTCCGGTTGTCGGTTTCGATGATTGAGCTTGACTGCACGCGTATTCCCCACCGCTCCAAAAAGCTTTCCAGATTGCTCAACTGCGGCTGTGTTGTATCTGCAAAGTACAGCAGGGTCTTTTCCTCATTCTCCGAAAGGAATCGCTCCAGCCGCTCCAGCACCTGCTCATCCGGGTCATTGATGGGCGCAATCCACAGCAGGACATCCACCTCTTCCCCGATTTCCTCCACGGCAGGATTGATGGTAGTCACCGCAAAATTGTTGCTTTGAAGCAGCTGGGTCAAACCCTCCATCGTCTGCTCTCCGTGTCCGCTGAGCAGCGCCACCTGGATTTGCTCGGTGGAGGTCACATTCAGGATGGCAGAGGTCATCGCCTGCTCCGCTTTGGAGGAGGTGATGTAGCTTCCATAGTAGGAGCCGGATTCGACGTTGAACAGGTCATAGGCGGTCAGCGTCTGGGTGCGATTGCCGCTGGAAACAATGATGTCCCCAATCTGCACATCCTCATACTGGGAGGCAAGGCTGGGATTTTGCAGCAGGTCCACATACTCCAGCGAGATTTGGTCGGAATATTTTTCATACTCCTGAATCACCTGATTTGCCTGCACATAATAATCTCCGCTGGCAATAAAGGTATCCTCGTTGGTCATCACCTGGATGGAAACCGGCTGCTCCAGCTTGGACAGGTACTCCTTCGACTGCTCGGTCAGCCCAAAGACCTTCTGCGGTGTCAAGTCGATGCTGACAGGATAACGGTCGGTGATGTAAATGGTCAGCAGATTGACCAGCACCAGTGCAACTACAATCAAAAGGGTGGTCGTTCCCGAAAGCAGAAGATATTTTTTTCTTCGGTTCATCGGCTGCTTTGGTCGGTTGGTTTTTTCTTTTTTCATACAGTCCAGCCCTCCTTCCTATGAAATCCTGCGGCGTTCCAGATGCCGAACGGTCAAAAATAAAAACAGAACGGTCACACTGATAAAGAAGGTCAGGTCGGACAGATGGATCAGTCCTCTGGTAAAGCTCAGGTAGTGGTCATAAAAGGAGATGGCGTCCATCACCTTGTTGAGCAGCTGGTTAGATACCACCGGTGTAAAGCTGTTGGCAAACAGCAAAAACATCCCGATGGCGAGCGAACCCACTGCCGCAATCACCTGGCTCTCGGTCAAAGCAGAAATAAAGATGCCGATGGCACACAGCGCCGCTCCCAGCAGCAGCAGTCCCAGAAAGTTTCCTGCGAATACCGCCACATCCGGCACCCGAAAGGCACACATCACCAGAAAATAGACCAGAGTGACCGACATCCCCAAGAGATACATCGTCAGGCTGGCAAAAAATTTCCCCAGCACCACGCCGGTAAAACGCACCGGCGCCGTAAACAAAAGCTGCTCGGTCCTCTGCTTTCGTTCTTCGCTGAACAGCTTCATCGTCAAAAGCGGCACCAGAAAGATGGCAATGGAAAACAGGTTGGAAAAGACATAGCTCAGGTCGGTAGAATTGCTGACCAAAGAGGTGGCAAAAAAGTAGTAACCGGAAATAGCAAAAAACACCGCCAAAAACACATAACCGACCGCCGAGGTCAGATAGGAGTGCATCTCCCGTTTATAAATGGCTGCCATCGGTTTTCCCCTCCTCTTCTCCTGATTCATTTTCGGTCTGCGGCTGTTCCTGCTCATTTGCAAGAGCATCCTGTGCCGTCAGCTGCATAAAGACCTCCTCGAGTGTACGACCTTTTTCCTGCATCGAAAGCAGCAGGCAGCTGCCGTCGCGCTCAAACAGGCGGCTGAAGGCTTTAAAGATTTCCCGACGGACCGCCTCACTTTTGCAGCCTTCCTCCAAGTGGAGCAGATACTGCTTTTCTTCCTGCCGGTACACCTCTGCGATGCCACCAATTTTTCTGAGTGTTTCCAGAACCGTTTTGCTGTTTCCTTCCACCTCCAGCTGAAGCTGCATCTGCCCGCCCATTTGACCGGTCAGCTCCTCCTGGCTTGCATCGGCGACGATATGACCTTGATGCAGGATGATGATGCGGTCGCACACCGCCTGAACCTCCGACAAAATATGGGAGGACAGCAGCACCGTCCTGGTTTTGGCAAGCTGACGGATTAGCTGGCGGATTTCGATAATCTGCGCCGGGTCCAGTCCAACCGTCGGCTCATCCAGAATCAACAGCTGCGGGTCGCCCACCAGCGCCTGCGCCAATCCCACCCTTTGACGGTAACCCTTGGAAAGATTTCGTATCACCCGTTCGGACACCTCTTTGATTTTCACCAGCTCCATGATCTGCTCCAGATACTCCTGCTGTGTCTGTTTGATGTTGGGATTCTTTTTTACCTTTTTTAATTCATACAAAAACCGCAGGTACTCGATGACCTTCATATCCAGATACAGCGGCGGCTGCTCCGGCAGATAGCCGATTTTCGCCTTTGCTTTGAGCGGCTCGGTCAGGATGTCCACCCCGTCAATGACCACTTCTCCGTCGCTGGCAGAAAGGTATCCGGTCAGAATATTCATCGTGGTACTTTTGCCCGCTCCGTTGACTCCTAAAAATCCCACAGCCTCTCCCTGCCTGATGGAAAAGCTGATGCCGTCGATTGCCTGTTTTTGACCATAGCGCTTACTCAGGTTGGTTACTTCAAGCAAGCCATCATCTCCTTTTGTCTTGTTTGTCCACATTTCTTTTAGTGTACAGGATATGCCTGTTCAGAGTTTTAAAAATATATGGGTATTTTTTAAAGTTTCTTTCAGGGTTTTGCCCTTCCGTCGAAGGTTGGCTGATTGCCGCGAAAAAGTGGGATACGCAAAAAAACGGATTCCGAAAATTCGGAATCCGTTTTACTGGTGACCCGTGCGAGAATCGAACTCGCGATACCGCCGTGAAAGGGCGGTGTCTTAACCGCTTGACCAACGGGCCGGACCTATATAAAATCTGCCAAAGCAGAGTTTTAACAATGGTAGCGGCAAATGGATTTGAACCATCGACACTTCGGGTATGAACCGAATGCTCTAGCCAGCTGAGCTATGCCGCCATATCTTTGGATTGACCGGCGAAGTGAAGTGCCGTAACCAACGAACAAAATTATACTATACAAATTCCTGTTTGTCAACACTTTTTTCAAAAAAAAATTATATTTATTTTTCTTTTCTCCTTTTCCTTGAAAAATTGGCTTAAATATGCGCTTTTTTAATGCTCTAAATTTGCTGTTGGCTGCAAAATTTCTTTCGCAAACTCCTTTTTTCAAATTTTTGCCAAATCATTTTTCAGTTTCTTTGTTTTTTCTTCCTGATCAATAAAGAGGTGGTATCCTACAAAGCAAAATACACAGATCGGATACCACCCATTCGGCTATTCAAAAACTGCTAAAGATTCAAAACAGGTCTTGCCGGAAGGAAGCTTGCCGCTGACATAATACTTCAGCTGCTGCTCCTCCTCAAACTCCTTTGTAAAAACCGCCAGCTCCTCGCCCATCTTTGCCTCATTATGATAATTGATAACCAGCTTTTTCATCCTTCTGTCCACCGTAGCAGAAAACGGCAGGTTATCCAGAATGATGTCGGCATAATGGGTGTTGTTCAAATGCCCGTTGTCATCGGTGCGGGAATAGGTCACCCGCTCGGTCGCAGTTTGCTGTGCATCCCGCACCTTTGGGATGGAGAAATCATGTTCCTTCGTCGCATCCAGATGGAACGGCACCTCCATCTCTGCCGGAGGCTCCCGCAGAATCTTGTGGGTTTCGGTGTCTACCATGACCCATTTGCTGTCCTGCGCTGCCACCTCCTCTCCCTGTTCGTTATAGAAAGAGGTATAACGATTATAAATTGCCCGGTTCGGTCGAGATGGATGGGTCACCATGCGGATATGGTCTCCCACGCGAATCTCGCCGTATACCTCCAAAGAGGTCTTTGCCAGCAGAAAAACCGTGTGGGTACGTCGATACAACTCGATTGTCCATCCGATAGCATTGCAATGATTGGTGCTGATTGCCTGTGTCTGCGAAAGCAGCGCTCCCGCTTTCATCCTTCCGTTGCAGTCACATTCATATTGTCCCACGATAAAGGACTGTTCAAATTGGTCAATTCCTTCCAAAAACCTTCCTCCTTTTTAAAATTTAAACAAATTTCTATTTATAATTTCATAAATATGAAATTATAAATAGTGGATTTGCAAATCTAAGAGGCGAATCCCATCTTTCTCGCTTCACCTCTAAAATCTTGTTGCTATTTCAGCTGTTGTTTCTCTCGAAGATAAACCATGACCCGTTACCAAAGGCGCAAAATCTCCAGCCCTCTTTTCCCAGCCGGTTCATCTGCTCCTCCAAACGGGCACATTTCTTGTTAAAATCAAAGCCTACCTCGTTTTGAACAGGCACGATCTTGTATTCATATTCCATCTCTTTACTCCTTGGTCAGCTTCTGTGCCAGCTGTCGCAGGTCCTCTTCATCAAAGAATTGCAGCTGCAAACTGCCTCCTGCGTCCTTGCCGCTGCACACCACCTTGACCTTTCGTCCCAGCTCGCTGGTCAATGCCAGCTCTAGCTCGGTGAAGATGGAAGCCTGCGCTCCCCACAGTTGCGGTTTTTCCTCCGCAGATTTTTTCTCCTTTTCTTCCTGCTCCTTGCTCATTCGCTCGATGTCGCGCACCGAATATTTTCCGGTTCGTACCTTCTGCGCCACATCCATCATCCGCTGTGGGTCATCAAAGGAGAGCAAAGCGCGCGCATGACCGGGGGAAACCTCCCCTTCCTCCACCATCTCCAGCACCGGCTCCGGCAGATTGAGCAGACGCAGTGCATTGGCAATCGCCGGTCGGGATTTTCCGACCCTTTTGGCTACCTGCTCCTGTGTCATGTTGTACCGCTCCATCAGCAGCTTGTACCCGCTGGCTTCCTCGATTGCGTTGAGGTCCTCCCTTTGCAGGTTTTCAATCAGCGCAATCTCCATCGCCTGTTCTTCATCCATCTCACGGATGACGACCGGAACCTCCTGCAAGCCTGCCATCCGGCTGGCTCTCCAGCGTCTTTCTCCTGCTACCAGCTGATAGACGCCGCCCGGCAGCGGACGGACCAGCAGCGGCTGCAATACGCCGTGCTCACGGATGGAATCTGCCAGTTCGTTGAGCGCTTCCTCATTGAACACCTTACGCGGCTGCTCTCGGTTTGGCTCGATTTGGCTCAAGCGCAGTGTCACCACCCCGGTATCGTTGGTGTCGTTATCCATAAATAAGGCATCCAGACCTTTGCCAAGTCCGCTCCTTCTTGCTCTTGTCATCTGTCCGTCCCCTCCTTATTTCTGGTTGCGGTATTTCTTCAAAATCTCTTTTGTCAGCTCCTGGTAGGCTCTCGAGCCTCTGGAATGTGGGTCAAAGTAGAGTGCGGGCATCCCAAAGCTGGGTGCCTCTGACAGGCGAACGTTTCGCGGAATGATGGTTTTATACACCTTGTCCGGGAAATGCGTTTTGACCTCCTCTTCCACCTGTTCGGTCAGCTTCAGACGACGGTCATACATGGTCAGCAGAATCCCTTCCAGCTCGATCACCGGATTGTACAGCCGTTTGACCTGCTTGATGGTAGACATCAGCTGCGACAATCCTTCCAGCGCATAATATTCACACTGGATTGGGATGATTACGCTGTCACAGGCAGAAAAGGCATTCAGGGTGGTCAAGCCCATCGAAGGCGGGCAGTCGATCATAATATAATCGTACTCATCCTTGACCGACACCAGCGCCTGACGCAGCTGCATCGTTCTGTCCTGCAATTCCACCAGCTCGATCTCCGCTGCCGCCAGCTCCATGCTCGACGGAATCAAATCCACATTTTTATATTCTGTATGAAGGATGGCTTCTGACGCTCTTTCCTCCCGTGTCAACAGGTCATAGGTAGAGTGACGGACATCCCGTTTGTTGATGCCCAGACCGCTGGTGGAGTTTCCCTGCGGGTCGGCATCCACAAGCAAACATTTTTTTCCTGCTTTTCCCAGTCCAGCCATCAGGTTGATGACCGTCGTGGTCTTTCCCACGCCACCCTTCTGGTTGGCAACTGCAATTATTTTACCCATATCTCAAGACGGTGCCCTCTCAGGGAAGGCAGCTCCTCCTTTCAGCATACATCAGTACGTATCAGCATATTCGCTGTTTTAGTTTGATTATATCACAAATTTCTGGTGAAAGGAAGAATGAATCCTGTTTTCCTGCATAATCCTCCTCATTTTTGCCAAAATTCGTTTCACGTGAAACATCCTTCTTGTTCGCTCGCCTTGTTTTGATGTTTCATGTGAAACATCGACCTTTACCGAGCAAAAATAAAATGATTTTACCTGCAATAAATCTCCTCCCACCGTACACCTATTGAATAGAAGGTCCCTTTTGGGAACTGGTATCCGATGTCATTCCTATTTTCTTTTACAGGAGGTCATGAGAATGAAAAAAATGCTGTCTATCGCCCTGTGTGCGGCTATGATTCTTTCTTTCGCTGCTTCGGTCAGCGCATCCAGTCCACGCCGCACCCTTTCCAATAAAAATATGCCGATTGCAACCAGCAAAGAGGAGGACCAACCGATTAACAAAGTCAAACAGCCTCAAATCCCAACCGACTGGGAGGAAAAATACGAATACAGACAGAAAAACGAGGTGGATCCTCAGTTCATCCAGAGTCTTCAGGAGTTTGGTGCCAAAACCTCCTCCCTGCTGCTGACCAGCCAGACTGAAAACCAGAGCTATTCTCCGGTCAGCTTTGCCTATGCCCTTGCCATGCTGGGAAACGGTGCCAAGGGTCAGACAGCACAGCAGATTGCCGATGCACTGGGTGTCGACACAATTTCTTCCTCCAACCAGCAGTTCCACAAATTCTACAACTATAACTACTCCTCCGAGCAGGGCAACGTCCTCAAGCTGGCAAATTCCATCTGGGTACAGGAGGATTTCCCTCTTCAGAAGGATTTTTCCAAAAAGCTTGCGGAGCAATTCTACGCCTCTGCCTACTCGGTCGATTTTTCCAAGCAGTCGGCAGCAGATGCCATGTCCAAATGGATTTCAGAACAGACTGCGGGTCTTCTCAACCCAACCTTTACTCCTGACCCGATGCAGGTCCTTTCGCTCATCAACACCCTGTACTTTGAAGGAGCCTGGTCCGATTCCTTCCAAGCAGCAAACAACACCACCGAGAAATTCACCCTTGCCGACGGCAGCCAGGTCGATGCCACCTATATGAACCAGACCTTCGACCACCACTCCTACTACGAAACCGAGGATTACATCCTCTTTGAGCTTGGCTTTGTCGGCGGACAGTCGATGCGCCTAGTTCTGCCCAAAGAGGGAAAAGAACTCAACAGCTTGCTCACCGAGCAGTCGTTGAAAGCCATCCTCTCCTCCCCGGAGGAATCCACACAGAAATCGGCAAAAGTCAACCTCAAGCTGCCAAAATTCAGCTTTGACAGCAACTTCAATCTCAACAAGCTCTGTCAGTCGCTCGGTCTGGAGGAGCTGTTCAGTGAATCTTCCGATTTAAGCGGCATTTCCAAAGAAAACATCGCCGTTTCCAACGTGCAGCAGGAAAGCCATGTGGAAATCGACGAAAACGGCTGCAAAGCTGCCGCCTACACCAAGATTGATGTTCGCGAGATGGCGTTGCTGCTCGATGAAACAGAAGAGATCAACCTGTCCTTCGACCGTCCGTTCCTCTTCTCCATCCAGTCCGGTGACAACGCACCTCTCTTTGTCGGCACCGTTTATCAACCCAAATAACCTTTTTTGACATCCACCACCCTTTTATAGATTCATAACACAAACACAAAAGGCTCCGCCGAATGGCGGAGCCTTTTGTGTTTGTTATTTTTAAGGAGTTACTGTTTGTCCTTTCCATAGGCGCTTTCCTTCGGGATGCGGATGGTGTAAACCAATTCGTCCTCCTCTTCCTGCATCTGGGTCTGTGCCTGGATGCCGGACAGTTTCATCGTTTCCAGCGCCTTGTCGATGGTGTTGATAAAGATGCGCAGATCCTTCACCACAAACAATCTTTTTTCCTTCGGTTTTTCTTCTTTTCCCTGCAACTGTGCAATGTACTTTTCCGTCTGGGAAACATTCATCTCCTTTGCAGAAATCGTTCGGATTGCCTCCAGCAGCAGCTCGTCGCCCTGTTCATTCAGGTTCAACAGTGCGCGGGCGTGTCTTTCTGTTAGCCCTGCCTCCAGGATCGCTTCTCTGACCTCTTCGGAAAATTGCAGCAGACGCAGCTTGTTGGCAACGGTCGATTGATTTTTTCCCAGCTTTTTCGCCACCGCCTGCTGGGTGTAGCCGACCATCTTCATCAGCTTCTGGATTGCCATTGCTTCCTCAAAGTAGTTTAAGTCGCACCGCTGGATATTTTCCACCAGAGCCAGTGCGCTGCTTCTCTCCTCGTCCATGCTGGTCAAAATAGCAGGGACCTCCTGCATCTTCAAGCGTCTGCACGCCAGCAGTCTTCTTTCCCCTGCCACCAGTTGATAGTTTCCATCCTCCATCGGCAAGACGGTGATTGGCTGCAACAGACCGTACTGTGCAATACTGGTTGCCAGCTGTTCAATTTTTTCCTCATCGAACACCTTTCTTGGCTGATAAGGATTCGGTTTGATTTTATATTCCGGGATCAAGATCACCTTGTTGATCATCTTTTGTTTTGTAAGCAGTGCTTTCATAACAGCCTTTACCTCCTCAATCTTGTTTTGTTCCTTCCCAAATCCCAATCCGAACGGAGCGACTTTACTCCGTTCGGATGTTGGCATTTGAGATATGATGGGAGCAGAAAAGTTTGCAGGTGCGTTTTGGGTCGGCGCACCCGCCGAGCAAAAGAAAGGAAAATAGGAATAGAAAAGGCATGGACCGAGCCGAGCATCTGTTGCCCGCAGCCCGTGTCCATGGTTCTATCATAGCACAGAATATGCCTGTTTTCCAGCAGAATCGTTCGTCACCTTTCGACCCTTCTGCTCTTGATTCGATTTATAAAATCGGTTTTTTTGCCATTTTGGCAGCGGTCCTGGGGAAGGATGTCGGAGTTTGCGATATTTTCCTGATGACAACGATTGTTCTGGTGCTGTTTTCCGGCAGACAGAACTGCATCACCTTCTCCACCTTTCCGCCCATCGTCGCAATGGCGTTTTTGCTTTCCGCAATCTCCTCCTGTGCGCCGGGACCCTTGAGTGCAACAAAATATCCTCCCACCTTGACATACGGCAGACAATACTCCGCCAGCTCCCGCAGGTGTGCCACCGCGCGGGCAGTTGCAAAGTCAAAGCGCTCCCGCAGCTTTTTCTCCCGTCCTCCATCCTCTGCGCGGGCGTGGATGAAGGTGCAGTCCAGTTCCAACTGTCGACTGACCTCCTCTAAAAAGGTCAGTCTTTTCTGTAAGCTGTCCAGCATAGTCACCGCAAGGTCCGGTCGGGCAATCTTCACCGGCATGGATGGAAAGCCTGCGCCTGCGCCCACATCGATCAGGCTGCTCCCCTGTGGCAGTTCCACCGCCTTTAGCAGCAGCAGGCTGTCCACAAAGTGCTTAAAGACGATGCCCTGAGGGTCGGTGATGGCGGTCAGGTTCATCTTCCCGTTCCACTCCACCAGCAGCTGTGCGTAGGTGTCCAGCTGCTCGGCTGCCTGTGTCGACAGTTCGATCTCAAATTGTTTACAGCCCTGCAAAAGCAGCTGTTTATCGATCATAGTTGTATCCTTTCTGCGGCAAATCGGTCCTTTTGACCTGCCGCGACAGAATGTTTCACATGAAACATCAAAAAAACTGTTTGTGTGACTCATCGGCTGCTCAGATAGATCAGCAGCACCGAAATATCTGCTGGACTGACCCCTGAAATACGGGAAGCCTGCCCGATGTTGTACGGGCGCACCCGCTGCAATTTTTCGATTGCCTCCAACCGCAGTCCTCTCACCTGCTCGTAGCAGATGTCCTCCGGCAGCAGACGGCTTTCCAGCTTGCGCATCTGCTCGACCTGCATCAGCTGCTTTTGGATGTAGCCTTCATATTTGATTTGAATCTCCACCTGCTCGGTTACCTCGTCAGCAAGCGGTGGGCGCTCGGTGTCAAATGGAGCCAAATCCTGATAGGTCAGCTGCGGACGGCGAATCAGGTCGGACGCATGGACTCCGGTTTCCAGTGCAGCCGTTCCCTTCTCCACCAGCATCCGATTGAGCGCCTCCGAAGGTCCAAAGGTCAGTTTCTCAATTCGCTTTTTCTCCTGCGCAATCTGCTGCTGTTTGTCCTGGTACGCCTGCCAGCGCTCCTCGTTAATCAATCCCAGCTCATGTCCCAATGGTGTCAAACGCTGGTCTGCGTTGTCCTGGCGCAGCAGCAGTCGGTACTCCGAACGGCTGGTCATCATCCGGTACGGGTCCGAGCAGCCCTTAGTGACCAGATCGTCGATCAGCGTTCCGATATAGCTGGAAGCGCGGTCCAAAATAACCGGCTCCTTACCCTGCACCCTACGTGCAGCGTTGATGCCTGCAATCAGTCCCTGTGCCGCAGCCTCCTCATAACCGGAGGTTCCGTTGAACTGTCCTGCTCCGTATAAGCCCGGCACCTTGATAAATTCCAGTGTTGCCTTTAAATCCAACGGGTCGATGCAGTCGTACTCGATGGCGTAGGCATTTCGCATGATTTTAATATTTTCAAATCCTTTGATGGAGCGGTAGATTTGCAGCTGTACATCCTCCGGCAAGGAGGAGGACAATCCCTGCAAATACATCTCCTCGGTATCCAGCCCAACCGGCTCCACAAACGACTGATGGCGCGGCTTCTCGGAAAAACGCATCACCTTGTCCTCGATGCTCGGACAGTACCGTGGACCCACCCCTTCGATCATTCCGCCGTACAGCGGCGAGCGATGGATATTCTGCCGGATGATTTCATGGGTCGTTTCGTTGGTGTAGGCGATGTGGCAGACCACCTGATTTTTTAACCCTTCCCGCGGCGTCTCAAAAGAGAACGGAATGATTGGCTCATCTCCCGCTTGCACCTCCAGCTGGGAATAGTCGATGCTGTCCCGTCTGACTCGCGCCGGTGTTCCTGTTTTAAAGCGTCGCAGCCCGATTCCCAACCGCTCCAGCGCCTCGCTCAGTCCGACTGCCGCGTGCAGTCCGTCCGGTCCGCTCTCATAGGAAACATCCCCGACATAGATTCTGCCGTGCAGGAAGGTTCCCGAGCAGATGATTGCCGTCTGCACCTGATACACCGCGCCCAGCTGGGTCACCAGCTCGCGGATGGCTCCGGTTTCGTCTGTGCGCAGGTCGCACACCTGTGCCTGGATGATGTCCAATCCCTCCTGCTGCTCCAGACGGCGCTTCATCTCCCGATGGTAGGCATCCCGGTCCGACTGCACCCGCAGGCTGTGTACCGCCGGTCCCTTTCCTCGATTGAGCATCCTGCTCTGCAAAAAGGTGGCATCCGCCGCCTTGCCCATCTCTCCGCCCAACGCGTCGATCTCCCGCACCAGATGTCCCTTGGCAGTTCCTCCGATGGACGGGTTGCAGGGCATATTTCCGATTGCATCGAGGGACATGGTAAAGATTGCTGTCTTTGCACCCAGGCGAGCCGCAGCAAGCGCTGCCTCGATGCCCGCGTGTCCTGCACCGATGACAGCAACCTCATATTCCCCCATATAATATTCCATAGATTGCTTCTCCTTAACGATATTTTATAAAAATCAGTCAAAGTCTGTCGAAATTTTCCTTTCGGACCTATCAATTCTGCAAAGCAGCCGCTTCATCCCAATATTCAACAAACCTTTTCCCGTTGTGTCCTCTTACAGGAATTCCGTCCGGTTATTTTCCCACACAGAAGCGTTCAAAAACCTGGTCGATGACCGCATTGGATGCCCGTTCACCGGTCAGCTCCAGCAGGCTGTCGATTGCCGAGTCGATACAGACATTCACCGCATCCAGCGTTTCTCCGCCGTCCAGCGCCTGCTTTGCCTGCTCCATCGTTTTCCACGCTTCTTCCACACAGCTGCGTTGACGTTCATTTGCAATCACACCCGCCGAGCTGTCCAGCTGGTCCAGCTTCAGCAGACGGCAGATTTCCTGCTCCAGCGCCTGCACGCCTTCACCCTCACTGGCAGAAATCTGCACCAGATGTCCGATTTTTTCCCGGATTTTCTCGATGTCGATTCTGCGCGGCAGGTCACTCTTGTTGATGATTGCCACCACCGGACGGTCCTTGATTTTTTCAATCAGCTCCAGGTCCTCCGCCGACAGCTCCTCCGAGCTGTCAAACACCGCCAGCACCAGATAGCTGCTGTTTAGGCGCTTTCTGGCAAGCTCCACGCCCATTCTCTCCACCGGGTCATCGGTGTCCCGCAGCCCTGCTGTGTCGGCTAAGTGCAGCACAACCTCCCCTAAGCGGATGGTGTCCTCCACGATGTCGCGGGTCGTTCCTGGAATCTGGGTCACAATGCTCTTCTGTTCCCCGCTGAGCAGGTTCATCAAGGTCGATTTTCCCACGTTGGGACGTCCGACGATGACGGTGCTGATGCCTTCCCGCAGCAGCCTGCCGTTGTCATATCCCTTCAAAATTCCTTCCAGCATCCCACAGATTTCATAGACACTGGCGCGCAGATTTTCGTCGGAAACCTCGTCGATGTCCTCGTCGGGATAGTCCACCCACGCAGCTAGCGCAGAGGAAACGCCCAGCAGTTTTTCCACCACCTGATGGATTCGCCGGAAGATGGCTCCGTCGCGGGCTTGCAGCGCCGCCTGTGCGCTCTGCTGACCCTGTGCGGCAATCAGGTCTGCCACTGCCTCCGCCTGTGTCAGGTTCATCTTCCCGTTGAGGAACGCACGACGGGTAAATTCCCCCGCCTGCGCTGCTCTGGCTCCGGCGTTCAAACAGGCTCTCAGAGTGCGCTGTACCAGGTAGATTCCACCGTGGCAGCAGATTTCTGCCACATCCTCTCCGGTGTAGCTTTTGGGTGCGCGGTAAACAAATACCACTGCTTCGTCGATTTCCCCCTGCCCGTCATGCACCCTGCCAAACAGACCGCGGTATCCGGGCGTATCCTCTGCCTGCTTACCCGAAACCGCTGTAAATACCCTGTCCACTACCTTCAGGGCATCTGGACCGGACACCCGCACCATCCCGATTCCTCCTGCCGCAACCGGCGTAGAAATCGCTGCGATTGTATCTTGAGCCATTGTGCTGTTCATGGTCGGTCCTTCCTTTCTCACTAAACCAATTCTATATTCCGACCGCATCCCCTGCGGTCCCTCAAATTTATCCATAGGTATTTATATTATAGCAAAGTACAGTTTACAAGGGACTACACAGG
>FR880202.1 GCA_000435195.1 Clostridium sp. CAG:169
GGGCATGGAGAAAATTTTCTCCATGCCCTTTTTGGGTGAAAGGAAGGGAAGCCACCAACCTCTTTGACCCCGATGGAGCTGTCACCAGAGCAGAAGCAGCCGTTGCCCTGGAACGCTTTGTGAGAGTGTTCATCTCTAGCGGCAATGCTCATGTACGATAAGGTAACACAGAAAAATTTAGACAGTAGCCCTTTATTCCTTAAACATCTCGAAATTTTTCTTAGACAAAATGCAAGAAATATGTTATACTGTTAAACAGATTTTTTAGAAAGACGGTGAGTCGGTGGCGAACAAAAACAAATATCAATTTGATAGTAAAATTCATATATATCGAGCCACAAAAAGAATGACACAGCAAGAGCTTGCCGACTTAGTTGGCGTTTCAAGACAGACGATTATGCAGCTTGAACGAAATCGCTATAATCCTTCTATGTTGCTTGCATATAGTATCGCAAAAGTGTTCAATGTGTCGATTGAAGATTTATTTGATTTTAAGGAGGAACAGTGATGATTGAGTGGATAACGCTTTTATTAGATAGCAGAGTTTTTATGCGAGCAAATGGAATACTGGGCTTTTTGCTTTTGGGCTTATTTATATTCTTCTATTTTTCAAAAGAGGGGCGAGATGAAAGAGGGCGTGGACTTATCGCTACAGCTTCACTAATTGCTTTTGTTGCCTTGTTCTTCCTTTTGAATACTGTGGGGCAGAGTTTAATTTGGCTTATGGATAACCCTGTTAGGTTAATGAATGGACTGCAGTCGGCATATACATTATTTCTATTTATCGCTGATATTGCATTGTTGATTTTAAGGAAAATCAGATAGTTTGATTATAAACCAACCACGCTCATTTGAAATAGTATGAGTGTGGCTAATTTTTCTTTTCTGATATATGAAATATTTGACATTAAGAAAGAAATATGATATATTTCGAGTGTGGCATGAAAGGTCAGTCACATTTTTATTCAAGGAAAGGAGCGCATAAAATGGTTAAAGAGCGATTTGTAGAAACCTACTCACAAGGAGTAACTAATGTTCGGAAAATCAGTAATTTCAATAGAGTTGACAATCAAGGGGCGACAGCAAAAAGTGCTGCCGCC
>FR880203.1 GCA_000435195.1 Clostridium sp. CAG:169
CCTGTACAGGTTCACACTGCTTGCCAATTTGTGAGCGTAAGCGAATATGCTGTTATTCCCAGAATTGAGCTTATTATACAGGCTTTCGATATTTTATTTATTCAATAGAAACTAAAATTAAGCGAACGCTCACTTTTTCGTTGAATTTATTTGCGATAATGCTATAATTAACATAATAGGACTTTTTAGATAAAAGTTTTCTACGAAAGGATTGGTAACTCTATGGATGTTAGTTATAAAAGGCTTTGGAAACTGTTGATTGATAGAGATATGAAGAAAAAAGATTTGGCTGAGAAAGCGAATCTCAGTAATTATACAATCAACAAAATGAATAAAGGCGAAAATGTAAATACAGATACCTTGGTAAAAATCTGTGGGGCATTGAATTGCAGGATTGAAGATATTATGGAAGTTGTTCCAGATGAAAAATGATGCTGTGATTATTATAGGACAGCAACTATGGTATTGTTTGTATTGTAAAAATTCAGGAGATTAGGTATGGAACTAATTAATAATACAACTAAAACATTGCGAGATGATTTAGCCGTTGAGATAAAACAAGGCAGTAGACTTTCTGTTGCAGCAGCCTGCTTTTCTATCTATGCTTTCCAGGAATTGAAAAAGGAACTTCAGGGAATAGACGAACTAAGATTCATTTTTACATCACCGACTTTTACAACGGAGAAGGCAAAAAAAGAGAAGAGAGAATTTTATATTCCAAGACTAAGCCGAGAACGCAGTTTGTATGGAACAGAATTTGAAGTCAAGCTGAGAAATGAACTTACACAAAAGGCGATTGCAAAAGAATGTGCTGAATGGATTCGGAAAAAGGTTACTTTCAAATCGAATGTAACCAATGAAAATATGATGGGCTTCATCAACCTGGATGATAAAAACTATATGCCGATTAATGGCTTTACCACGGTTGATCTGGGATGTGAACGTGGCAATAATGCCTACAACATGGTTCAGAAAACGGAGGCTCCATTCTCAACCGCATATATAGACTTGTTTGATAACCTTTGGAATGACACCTCAAAATTGCAGGAGGTTACGGATGAAGTCATTGAGAATATTACAGCTGCTTATAACGAAAACTCTCCAGACTTCATTTATTTCGTAACCCTTTACAATATTTTCAGCGAGTTTTTGGAAGATGTCTCTGAAGATCATTTACCCAATGAGGCCACTGGATTTAAAGAAAGCAAGATATGGTCTATGCTTTACAACTTCCAGAAGGATGCTGTTCTTGCGATTATCAGCAAATTGGAAAAATACAATGGCTGTATCCTTGCTGATAGTGTGGGTCTTGGTAAAACCTTTACCGCTTTGGCTGTTATTAAATATTACGAAAACAGGAATAAATCTGTGCTCGTTCTCTGTCCAAAGAAGCTGACAAATAACTGGAACACCTATAAAGATAACTATGTGAATAACCCGATTGCATCTGATCGCTTGCGCTATGATGTCCTCTATCATACAGATTTGAACCGTACCCATGGTAAGTCCAATGGCCTGGATTTGGATAGGCTGAACTGGAGTAATTACGATCTTGTTGTGATTGATGAATCTCACAACTTCCGTAATGGTGGCAAACTGTCAGGTGAAGATAACGAAAAAGAAAATCGCTATCTGAAGCTGTTGAATAAAGTTATCCGCAAAGGCGTGAAAACAAAGGTTTTGATGCTGTCTGCAACTCCGGTCAATAACCGTTTTAATGACTTGAAAAATCAGCTTGCTCTTGCTTACGAAGGCAATACCGATCTGATTGATGATAAACTGAATACAACAAAAAGTATTGATGATATTTTTAAGAATGCTCAGAGAGCCTTTAACACTTGGAGTAAATGGAACCCAGCAGACAGAACAACAGAGAATCTCTTGCGGATGTTAGATTTCGACTTTTTTGAAGTTCTGGATTCTGTGACGATTGCACGTTCCAGAAAGCATATTCAGAAATATTATGATACTTCTGATATTGGCACCTTCCCTACCAGATTGAAACCAATATCCCTTAGACCACCGCTTACCAGCCTGAAGAAGGCAATCAATTACAATGAAATCTATGAGCAGCTGACACAGCTGTCGTTGTCAATTTATACGCCTACTCATTTTATTCTGCCGAGTAAAATGGAGAAGTATGCGGAAATGTACGAAGATAACAAGGTAAATGTCGGTTTTACGCAGGCAAACCGTGAGCAAGGTATCAGACGCTTGACGGCAATCAATTTGATGAAGCGAATGGAAAGCTCCGTACATTCCTTTAACCTTACACTAAAAAGAATCTACAGTTTGATAGATTCTACAATTCACAGCATTGATACATATGATAAAACTTCTTCTGTAAGACTTGAACTGACGGATATTTCTGATATTGACGAGTTTGACAGTGAAGATCAAAACGGCGACGAGCTGTTTACCTTTGGCAAAAAAGTAAAAATTGAAATTGGGGACATGGATTATAAGTCCTGGAGAGACAGCCTTGCAAAAGATCGGGATACCCTTGAACTGCTGACACTGATGGTTGGAGATATTACGCCTGAGTATGATTCCAAGCTTCAAGAGCTATTCCGAGTAATCAAAAATAAGCTGGAGAACCCCATCAACCAGGATAATAAGAAAATCATTATTTTCACTGCCTTTGCTGATACGGCTGAATATCTGTTCGATAACGTAAGCAAATATGTAAAGGAGAATTTTGGACTCAATACAGCAATGGTATCTGGTTCTGTAGAGGGACGCACTACCGTTCCGAAGCTGAAAAGCGATTTGAATACGGTATTGACTTGTTTCTCTCCAATATCTAAGGACAAGCATCTGCTTATGCCGAATGATAAAACAGAGATTGATTTTCTGATTGCGACTGACTGTATTTCTGAAGGACAGAACTTGCAGGACTGCGATTATCTGATTAACTACGACATTCACTGGAACCCTGTTCGTATTATTCAGCGCTTTGGGCGTATTGACCGTATTGGCAGTAAGAACGCCTTTATTCAGCTTGTGAACTTCTGGCCGGATGTGACTCTTGATGAGTACATTGACCTGAAGGCAAAAGTCGAAACCCGTATGAAGATTGTTGATATGACCGCAACGGGTGACGATAACCTTTTGAGTGATGAAGAAAAAACAGATTTGGAATACCGCAAAGCTCAGCTGAAGCGCTTGCAGGAAGAAGTGGTAGATATTGAAGATATGTCTACCGGTATTTCTATTATGGATCTGGGGCTGAATGAATTCCGTATGGATTTGCTGGAATATATTAAGAATCACCCGGATATTGATAAAGCTCCCTTTGGACTTCACTCGGTAGCTGCTGCTTCGGAAGAAACACCGGCAGGCGTTATCTATGTTTTGAAGAATCGTTCCAACAGTGTAAACATTGATAATCAAAACCGCTTGCACCCGTTCTATATGGTTTACATCAGCAACGATGGCGAAGTGATTTGTGACCATCTTTCTCCAAAGCAGATGTTGGATAAGATGCGTTTCCTTTGTAAAGGAAAAACAGAGCCTATTCCAGAGCTGTATCGCCAATTCAATAAGGAAACTCGTGACGGACGAAATATGTCTGAGTTCTCTAAGCTGCTGGGTGACGCCATTGCATCTATCATTGAGGTCAAGGAAGAAAGCGATATTGATAGCTTCTTAGGCGGCGGTCAAATGAGCTTTCTCACGAATGAGATCAAGGGATTGGACGACTTTGAATTGATATGCTTCCTGGTTGTCCGATGACATAGAAAGTGAGGTGGAATCATGCTTGGCTTGCCAAAAGCTACCGAATTAAGCAAGCAGCTTCCGAAGAATGCAATCTATGCGAAGTTCCAGATGAACACCGCAGAGAAAGCAAAAATTGATGCCGATATTTCAAGAATCACCATTGTCAATGAAGTATCAGCTGAAAAAGTTCATATTGCTGCTGGTGATCAGGTCAAATCTTTTTTCGTTCTTCTGGTCGCTTTGAAAAAGAAAGATTTCGACGATAAGACAATCATCACCATATCAAAGCTGATACCACAGAATATGCTGTTGGTGCTGGAGTGTGGCGATGAAGCAAAGCTTGCCACCTACCACACTAAGCTGATGCAGACAGAATGGAAACGAAAAGAAGAACTGTCTGTTGAACTAAAGGGGTTGAATCTGGATGCCGTTTGGGAAAACATCATCATTCAGATTGGCGGTATCACGGTAGATCAGGGAAACACCCTGGATGAACAGATTGCAGTTGATGAACAGCGAATGAGGATTCAGAAGGAACTCGACCGCTTGACCAAACAGGCTAAGAACGAAAAGCAACCTAAGAAAAAATTTGAACTGGTGCAGAAAATGAACCGGCTAAAAAAGGAACTGGAGGAAAACTAAATGGATAAACTGAAAATGCACACGCCCAACAAGGCGGATGAGAATTTCAAGAAGCTGGCGGCGTTGTTTCCCAATGCTGTGACAGAAACGATTGACGAAAACGGCGAAGTGGTTCGTGCCATTGATAAGGATGTGTTGATGCAGGAAATTTCTTGCACAGTAGTGGATGGCAATGAGGAACGCTACCAGTTCACTTGGCCGGACAAGAAGAAGTCCGTTCTTCTTGCCAATGCACCAATCAACAAGACCCTGCGCCCTTGCCGTGAGGAAAGTGTGGACTTTGACACCACCGAAAACC
>FR880204.1 GCA_000435195.1 Clostridium sp. CAG:169
TGACAGTATGGATGCTTTTATTGCTGCCATGCTGGAGGAAACCACTTCCAACACGGCAGTTTTTACGGTGGAGCAGCCGACTTTGACCGACCGAACCGTTCATCTGGATACGGTACACTTTCAGCCGCAGGAGTCCACAGCGGTGTTGCCTCTAAAGGAGGAGCTGCTTGAGGAAAAATCCCGCCAGCATCAGCCGCAGGAAAAACCACGGATGAAAAAGGGAAGTGTCTATCTGGTGGTCACCATGGCGGCAACCTTGCTGGTGCTGGCGCTGGGGACACCCAGACTCATCCGTGCAATCAGCGGCAACTGGAATCAAGCCTCTGAGCCGGCTTCTCAGCAGGAGCAGAATGTGCAGATTTCCTCGGGAGTCGAACAGCAGCAACATAAGGTGGATAATTTTATCGGCAAAAAAGCCTCGGAGGTGCTTGCCTCCGACCAGTTTGAGCCATGGTACTACTTTGAAACGGTGGAACAGTACAGCGAGGAATTTGCAAAGGGTGTGGTTGCCAATCAGTCGATCCAGTCGGGAACCACCATCGGGCGCAAGACCACCATCACCTTATATGTCAGCAAAGGCTCTGCAAGCGAACCGTTGCCGCAGCTGGTGGGAAAGACACCGGAGGAGGCAATCGCAATCCTTGGAGAGATGAACAAACAGTATAAAATCATCAATGGCTCCAGCCAGGCGGTGGACGAGGGGAAAATCTTTCGCACCGACCCGCAGGCAGGGACACAGATGAAAAAGGACAGCAGCGATGTTGTACTGCTGTATGTGGCGCAAGGTGCGCAGAAGCAACAAAAAGAGGAGGACAGCTCCGACAGTCGGGATAACAAAACAGATGGCACCACCGGCGAAGGCGGACGAAAGGTGCTGCGAAAATGGGAAAACTAGCAAACAATCAGGGAAGCGGCGTTTAAATGCCCTTCCCTTTTTCTTTTTTGCGAAGGTTTTGTGAAAGCTTGGAAGAGCGGCGTTGAAATCATCGGGAAATTGTGATAAAATACTCCACAAACAGCCTGCGGCATCGCGCGGGCAACTTGAGAAGGGAAGGGATTTTTGCGATGAAATTAGGTTTTTCGACAATCGGCTGTCCGCAATGGGATTGGGCTGAGATACTGGGGACTGCAAAGGATATGGGAATCGACGGTCTGGAGATTCGCGGAGTGGAAGATGAGATCGACCCGATGAAAATTACCATCTTTGATGCAGAGCACCTGGAAAAGACCCGCACACAGCTGGCACAGGCGGGCATTGAAATCGCAATGATTGCTTCCTCGGTCGTATTGGGGGACCCGATGGGCAGCCGGGAAGGGGAACAGCAGATGGTGCAGGCAAAAAATCAAATTGACTTTGCCTCCCAAAACGGCATCCCGTTTGTTCGGGTTCTGCTGACCCTCGACCCAAATCCGGTACCGGCAGATTTGCCTGCGGCAAAAGAGCGGTATGAACAGCTGTGCAGCTATGCGGCGAACAAAAATGTTCGGGTGCTGGTGGAAAGCTGCGGTTTGCTTTCCGATTCGGCGAAGTTGGCAACCTTTATTGCCGATGCCTGCCCGGAGAGCCGCGGCGTGCTGTGGGATATTCAGCATCCATTCCGCAACTGCGCAGAAAAACCAAAGCAGACGGTAGCAAACCTGGGAAAAGAAATCCGTTATGTCCAGGTCAAGGATTCGGTGGTTGATGACAATGGGGAAATCGAATACCGCATGATGGGTCTGGGTGATGTGCCGGTGTACGATGCGGTCAAACAGCTGTACCAGATGGGATATGAAGGCTACCTGACACTGGAGTGGCTCAAACGCTGGAGACCGGAACTGCGGGACCCGGATGTAATCTTCTACCATTTCCAGACCTACATGGAGACGCTGCTGGCGGAAATCGAAAACGAAGAAAGAATGTAAACATAGCTCCGTACAGCGGCTGCATCCTGCGGCTTGCTGTGCGGATTTTTTTATTTTGCAAAGAGGAGGCTTCTTATGAAAAAGCTGGACGGATATTCCTATCAATGCGGCGTGATTGATGCCTTTAACGAGGTGGTGCGGGCAGGGGTGAAACGGATTGCTCTGAGTCATCCGGTGGATACTAAGGAGGAGGCGATGGAGCTGATTCCTTTTTCGCAGCAGATTTGTCAGCAGTACGGAAACCATTTTTATCTGGAGGAAAGCCCGCTGTTGACCGATTTATTCCCAATCTCGTTGAACAAAGGAAAATACAACATCATCTACTATCGACAGGAGGAGGACATACGGCAGTACCTTGCACTGAAAAAAAGAAAACAGCAGCTACTGGAGCAACAGGCATATCAAGGTGAGGCGCGCCGGCAGATTGCGGTGGAGTACGGCAAACTGCTGTCCTACTCGCCGGAGGCAATCGAGCGGTATCTTGCACAAAATGAGGAAAAAGAGTAAAACAAAGCAGAAAGAGGAAAAAGAAAAATGAAACATCCAATCATCCCGCTGCCACGGGAGCAGTGGCAGGATGCGGTGCTTCCCATCGGGTACACTACAACCGAATATTATGATGTATCGCTCGAAAGAAGGTCGGATGGATTTGCGTTGTCCATTCTGAAAAAACCGCTGGAGGAGCCAATCACCCGCACGCCGCAGGAGCACGATTTTCCCGACCGGCTGTTTGCTGCGCATTGGCAGGGCGCACGCGCCTGGGGAATCGTCGAAGACGGCAAGCTGCTGGGCGCCATCGAGCTGTGCGCAGAGGAGTGGTCGAACCGACTGCGTGTCACCGAGCTTTGGGTGGACGCGTCGCTGCAAAAGCTCGGTTACGGGCACGCGCTGATGGAGATTGCCAAACAGCAGGCGCGGCTTGCCCGCCGCCGGGCGCTGATTTTGGAGACCCAGTCGGCAAACGCCAATGCCATCGGATTTTACCTGCATGAAGGATTTGAGCTGATTGGTCTGGATTTATGCTGCTACACCAACTGTGACATCCGGCGCAAGGATGTCCGATTGGAGCTTGGGTGGTTTCCACAGGATTGAGCGGGGAAACATCCAAACAAAAATACGTCATTTTGTGTGCTTTTGCGCTTGTAATTCGGTGAGGAATCGGTTATGATAAAGACGGGGAAGGAGCATCCTCCCTCTAGGCTTGGATGGGAAAGATCCGCCATCGGGCTTATCTGCCCAAAAAGGAGGCTTTTGGATGGACATTGTTTTGACCAGAATCCTGGAATGTATGGGAAACAGATATGGTGCAGGCAAGGACCTTGCCAATCACCTGGGGATTTCTGGAAATGTCATCACCAACTGGAAGAACGGCTCCAACCGTTCTTATTTGAAACACTTGCGGGAGATCGCCGAGTTTTATAACGTGTCGGAAAGCTATCTTCTGGGGAAAACCAATATCAAAAACCGTCCGCCGGAGCTGGATGATATGGCGGACATCCTCAGCGACCCGGATATTGTGATGTTTGCGCGGCACACCCAGAAAATCCCGCAGGCAGACCGCAAGCGTATCCTCGATAATTTTCGGGATACCATCGACATCTATCTGACCGCCATCGGTATCGACCCGAAGGAGGGCGATGAGACCGATCAAAACCAGTAGCAGGCAGAAAATCTTTGCAGAAAGCAGGCGATTGACAGGTGCCCAATCTTCAGCGTGCCAATGTACTGGCAGTTAAACTTCTTCTTCGGCAGAGGATTACATCCCTGCGCACCGACCCGCTGCATTTGGATTGCAGCGGGCAGATCCTGGTGGATTCGGTGC
>FR880205.1 GCA_000435195.1 Clostridium sp. CAG:169
ACCGGCAGCGGTGAACACTTCGGCGGCGTTCTGCCCGCAGCGCGGGGTAATCAGCAGGTCCGCTGCGCTGTCCACCAAAAACTGCGCTGCCTGGATACCGGCTCCGCCCTGTGCCTGAGCGGCAGGATTTTCTGCGATAGTCTGCTGCCCATCCTCCCAAAACAGGAAGAACGGTGCGCGGGCAAGCACCATGCAGACATCTGTTTTATTTTCATCCAATGGAATGGCAATCTTCATCTGAACCCTCCTTGCTGTTGTTTCCCGATTTAGCTTCTGTTCTCACCGTTGGGCAGCGACGTTTGTGGCAGCCTTTGCAGGCGCAGCCGCTTTCGGTGCCGTCGCACAGGCGGTATTCTCCACCTGCAATCAGCAGTGGTCTGCCCTCCACCAGCACATCCGCCAGCTTTTTGCGGGCGCTGGTGTAGATTTGCTGCACGGTGGCGCGGGCAATGTGCATATAATCCCCGCACTCCTCCTGTGAAAAGCCTTCCCGGTCGATCAAGCGCAGCGCCTCATATTCGTCCACCTTTAGGATGACCGGCTGCTGTCCCTTTTCCCCTCGCACCGGCAGGAATCCGTCGTTTATCGGCAGACAGCAGACCTTTCTGCATTTTCTCGGTCGCGGCATCCTCTTCACCTCCGCATTTATGGCATATGCTATTTACAATCTTATCTTAGCAGACTGCGCCGCCGATGTCAAGAAAAATAATTGGCATATGCTATTTATTATTTCCTCGGCAATTCCTCCTTGATTTCGATGGGCAGTCCATCCGGGTCCTTCAAAAAGGTAAATCGTCTGCCGTGCGGGTCGGTGCGTATTGCCTCTGTTTCGATTCCGTTTTGGTGCAGCTGCTCCAACTTTTTGTCCAAATCATCGGTGGCAAAGGCGATGTGCCGCAGTCCCAGCGCCTCCGGTTCGGTCAGACGCGCAGGTGCCGCCTTTTCAAACAGCTCAATCCACACTCCGTCGCACTCCAACATCCCCATGATGTCAAACGGACGTTTGACCCGCTCGATTTCTTGAAATCCCAGGATTCCGTAAAATGCCAATGCCTTTTGATAATCCGATGCAATGATTGCGATATGGTCCAGCTTCATCTATTCTTCCTCCTTTTTATAATACCGGACAATAGCCGGTGATAACCTTAGTCAGTATCTTCTTCATAAAAGCCGTCATGTTCATATCGTTCGGGATCGTCGAACACCGCAGACACCTCCCTTCAAAAATATTTTTGAAAATTTCTTGGATTCTTCGTAAAAACAGTTCCGCTAAGTACCCTGTATTTCTCCTATAAGTGAGGAGGTAATCTATTTTGTCTGTTAATAGATTACTTTCGACACTGAATGAAAGGAGGAAACCGCCTATGTCAAACAATTATCGTGAGCTGACGGGCAGGGAGAAGCAGCGGAT
>FR880206.1:0-1790 GCA_000435195.1 Clostridium sp. CAG:169
CACCGGGGAGCTTTTGCAGCTGCGCCGGCACGCCCGGCAGCTGATGCCCTACGGCAGTACGCTGGTGTTCGATTTTCCGGTGCTGGAAGTTTCCTCCACCCAAATCCGTCGACGGCTCAAGGAAGGGCTGGATTGTTCGCAGCTGCTGCCCGAAAAGGTATATCAGCAGATTTTGCAGCAAAACTTATACAGAGGGTGACACCATGCAAGAGGACAGATATGTGCAGACCATCCGGGAACTGCTGCATAAAAAGAGGTTTGACCATTCGCTGAATGTGGCGCAGCGGGCGGTGGAGCTGGCAAAACGGTACGGGGAGGATGAACAGAAAGCGTACATCGCAGGCATCCTTCACGATATTTGCAAGAATATGCAGCCGGAAGAACAGTTGCAATGGATGAAAAAGTCTGCTATAATTTTGGACGAAAACCTGCTGGAGCAGCCGCCGGTGTGGCACGGCTTTGCCGGCGCGGAGTATATCCGCCAGCAGTTGGGGATAGAGGATGAGGACATCATCAACGCGGTGCGCTATCACACGGTGGCGCGTGCGGGGATGAGCAGGCTGGAGCAGATTATTTACCTTGCGGACCTGACCAGCAGCGAGCGCGATTACCCGGACGTAGAACGGATGCGCCGGCTGTCGGACCGCTCTTTGCGGGAAGGAATGCGTGAGGCACTGGTGTTTGCAGTATCCAATCAGGCGCAGCGGCATGCGCCTTTGTGTCTGGATACCTGCAAGGCATACAACGAATACCTCCGTTAGAGGGGGGAAGGTTGCCGCCGGTGGAGCAAAAGAAAGCTTTGAAAATGTTTGGGGGCAAAAAATTTGAGTTTACCGAAAAAAATCGCTGCCATTGTTGTTGCCGCAGCGTGTCTGATTGCCGCTGTTGCCGTTTCCTATTCGATTGGCTATCAAAGGGGAGCAAAAGGCAGGACCGTGCTGACAGAAACCGCCCAATCCGAGCAGGACGGGCAGACCGAACCTACTGAGGGCGACGACATCCAGCCGCTGGAAGAGGACATCATCTCGGTGCTGTGCTGCGGAGTGGACAACACCCAGGAGCTGACCGACGTCATTATGTACGCCCAATTTGACACCCGCAGCGGGAAGGTCAATGTACTGCGTATCCCGAGGGATACCTTTGTCGGCTCGCAGTTTCCGACTGCAAAAATCAACGCCATCTATGGACATCCCGAGGACGGCAAGACCGGCATCCAGACGCTGACCGACTACCTGCGCGATAACTGGAAGCTGGACATCGACTACTATGCGACCATCGACCTTGCCAGTGTGCGCGACATCGTGGACGACATGGGCGGTGTGACGATGGATATTCAGCAGCAGATCAACTACCTGCCGGGCAAGGTGCTGTATCCCGGCGAGCAGACTCTGACCGGCGAACAGGCGGAGTGGATTATCCGTTACCGTGCAGGCTATGCCAACGGCGACCTGGGACGTATCGATGCCCAGACCCAATTTATCTTTTCCTGCCTGGACCGTGTGCACGAGCTGGGACGCCTCAAGTGCATCCCAATCCTGATGCAGCACTATGACGATGTACAGACCGACATGACCCTGGACAAGATGCTTTCGGTAGCAACCGCTCTGTTTGAGGTCGATTCCGACGACATCCAGATGCAGGTGGTCCCGGGCACCGGCACCATGTACTACTCCTATGCGGTGTATGCAGTGGACGAGCAGCAGCTGGTGGACATCCTCAACGAGGATTTTGTCAGCTCCGATGGAGAATTTACCGCCGAGAAGCTCGAAGTAGCCAGCGTCTACGGCTCC
>FR880206.1:1836-3746 GCA_000435195.1 Clostridium sp. CAG:169
CAACCGCTACAACAGCAGCCAGAGTAGCCAGAGCAGCTCCGGCAATCGCTATAACAGCAACACGACCGAAAGCACCTCCTCCAACAGTTCCTCCGGTCAGAACAGCAGCTACGGCAGCACCCAGAGCAGCTCTCAGGGCAATACCCAGAGCAACGCTCAGGACAACGAGCAGGGCAGCGCTATTTATCAGTACGATGAGGACGGCAATCCGCTGTACCGCCTGGATGAAAACGGCGACCCTGTCTATGATTATGACGAGGACGGCAACATCCTGTATGTCTACGAGCAGGCAGAACAGCAGGCAAAGGAGCAGCAGGAGCAGAAGGAAAAAGAGGAAGAGGAAAAGAAGAAGGAAGAGGAGAAATCCAAACGCCCTTCGACCCTTTCTCAGGCAAACAAAGGAAAACGCAGCTAAAATAAAGAAGGAATCACCATAATAAGCCAAACCGAAGAGGAGAGAAGATAGATGACATCCTTAGAGCAGGCAAGAAAGATTGTCCAGGTCATGGACAGCAAAAAGGCAAAGGACATCCGACTCATCAAAATCGAAGGGATTTCCAGTCTGGGAGATTACTTTGTGGTTGCCTCTGCCAGCAACACCACCCAGGTCAAAGCCATCGCCGACGAGGTGGAGGACGAGATGACCAAGCTGGGTCTGGAGCCTAACCGGGTAGAGGGCAGACAGAGCGCCCAATGGATTCTGATGGACTACTATGATGTTATGGTCCACGTCTTTTTGGACGAAGCACGCAGCTTTTACAATCTGGAAAGACTGTGGAGCGACGCGCCGCAGCTGGACATCAGCGATCTGCTGACACAAAACTAAATTGATGATGGTCAGCAGAAAGAATGGAGGAAGAGCAGTTGAAGTACGATTTTAGCAGTATCGAGTCGAAATGGCAGCAGCGCTGGGACGACCAGCACACCTTTGCTGCCACCAACGACTACACAAAACCCAAATACTATGCGCTGGTCGAGTTCCCTTATCCGTCCGGTCAGGGACTCCATGTAGGACATCCGCGTTCCTACACCGCACTGGACATCGTTGCCAGAAAGCGCCGTTTGCAGGGTTACAACGTCCTGTACCCGATGGGCTGGGACGCATTCGGTCTGCCCACCGAGAACTTTGCAATCAAAAACCACATCCATCCCGAAATTGTCACCAAAAATAACGTGGCACGCTTTAAGCAGCAGCTCAAATCGCTGGGCATCTCCTTTGACTGGGACCGCGAAATCAACACCACCGATCCCGATTACTACAAATGGACCCAGTGGATTTTCTTGCAGCTGTACAAAAAGGGACTGGCATACAAAAAAGAGATGTCGGTCAACTGGTGTACCTCCTGTAAGGTGGTACTTGCCAACGAAGAGGTCGTCAACGGTGTCTGCGAGCGCTGCGGCGGTCAGGTAGTTCATAAGGTAAAAAGCCAGTGGATGCTCAAGATTACCGAGTATGCACAGAAGCTGCTGGACGACCTGGACAAGGTCGATTACATCGAGCGTGTCAAAACCTCTCAGCGCAACTGGATTGGACGTTCCACCGGTGCAGAGGTAGAATTTGACACCACCGCCGGCGACCAGCTGCAAATCTATACCACCCGCCCGGACACCCTGTACGGAGCGACCTACATGGTCATCTCCCCGGAGCATCCGTATCTGGAAAGATGGAAAGAACGCATCCATAACTACGAGCAGGTGATGGAGTACCGTGAGCAGTCCGCTAAAAAATCCGACTTTGAGCGCACCGAGATGGCAAAGGAAAAGACCGGCGTGCGCTTGGACGGCGTAGCGGGCATCAATCCGGTCAACGGCAAGGAAATTCCAATCTTTGTTTCCGACTATGTACTGATGTCCTACGGCACCGGCGCTATCATGGCGGTTCCGGGTCACGACACCCGTGACTGGGAATT
>FR880207.1 GCA_000435195.1 Clostridium sp. CAG:169
GTACCGCACCGGCATCTACTATGTGGATGCGGCGGACGAGGAGGTCATCCGCGAGGCGCTGCGCGAGCTTTCCACCCACTACCAGCAGCCGGTGATGGTCGAGTGCTGCCGTCTGCGCAACTATTACCCGGCAGAGGAGTACCATCAGAAGTACCTTGAGAAAAACCCGACTGGCTATTGTCACCTTGATCCTGCGCTGTTCGACGCAGCCTATGACCTTTCCAGAAAAGAACCGGAAGAAAAATAATCCGGTCGATATTCAGGCGGTCATAAAATCAAAAAGGAGCGAGGGACGATGTTGTATCCTTATTTGACCCTTTGGGATGATACGGAAATCTGCCACTCCCAAATCATGGAGAAGGATGGCAAACCGGTCGTTGAGGTGCATTTTGAGAAGCCGGTGGAATCGGGCTTTTGCAGTGCGAGGTGTACGCTGCCTGACTATACATGGCAGTTCAACGAAGGCTTCTCGGAAAAAGAGATTGCATTTTTCGACGAGTTCCTGCGGCACAACGCACATTTGCTCATCAAGTACGCCGGAACCGGAGGGATTCACTGTGCCTAAATTGTTCCAAATCGGCGAATATATCATATTCTTCTGGTCGAATGAAAACGGAGAACCGATTCATGTGCATATCGCCAAAGGAAAGCCGTCTGCATCTGCGACCAAAATATGGCTCACACAATCGGGAGGCTGTGTGCTGGCAAATAACAACAGCCGCATCCCCAATCAGGATTTGAATGAGCTGATGGATGTGATTTCTGCGCAGTTTTTTCTGATTTGCCGAAAGTGGAAAGAGCATTTTGTCTTGATTCTATATCCTTTTACTGTTAATCAAAAATCAACTGCTCATTTTTGGGCGGCTGATTTGCTTTTGGCAGGGTGGATGGAGCAAAATCTTGACGGGACCATAAAATAAAGCAAGCAAAAAGAGGACGAAGCTTCGTCCTCTTT
>FR880208.1:0-3307 GCA_000435195.1 Clostridium sp. CAG:169
ACAGCCTGCTGAATATTCAGCAGGCTGTATCTTCTGCTATTGCTTGTAGGATTACTCTGCTACCGGTACTGCGCCAGCTTCGCGGATAAGCTCGTCTGCGTCATCGGAGGTTGCGAACTCCATGAATGCCTGAGCTGCCGGGCTGAGTTCGGTTGCACCGTTGGTTACCATGATGAATGGACGCTGAATCTCGTAGCTGCCGTTCTGAACGTTCTCTTCGGTGCATTCTACACCGCCGACGGTAACTGCTTTGATGCCCTCCTGACCTTCTACTGCGGACAGAGAAGCGTAACCGATTGCGCTTGGGTTGCTCTTGACAGCCTCGATAACTGCGCCGGTGGAGGTCAGCTCCTGAGAGAGTTTGCAGGAATCTGCGGTGCCGGTAATCGATTCAAAACCATCTCTGGTGCCGGAGCCTGCTTCACGTCCGATGCAAGCAACTTCACCTGCGTCGCCGCCGACTGCGCTCCAGTCAGCTGCGCCGGTGAACAGCTGTGCAATCTGTTCTACGCTCAGGTCGTTAACCGGGTTTTCTGCATTGACGATGATTGCGATACCGTCAAGTGCTACGGTGGTACCATTCAGACCCGCGCTGCTTTCTTCCTCCTTCAAAGCACGGGAGGAAAGACCGATGTCTGCCGAACCGTTGGATGCTGCTTCGATGCCGGTACCGGAACCGGTTGGGTCATAGGTTACACCGACATCTGGATTTTTTGCCATGAACTCCTCGGACAGGATGCCGATGACCTTTTCCATCGAGGTGGAACCGTTGGTGGAAACGCTGCCGCTCAGGCTGCTGGTTTCTTCCTCTTTGCTTTCTTCGGTCTGGGTTGTGGTTTCGGTTTTTGCTTCGGTTGTATTTTCGCTGGATGCAGAGGTGCTTTCGCCGCCGCATGCTGCCATGCTCATTACCATCATTCCTGCAAGTACTGCTGCTAATACTTTTTTGTAAATCATTTTTACAATCTCCTTACTTAGCTGTTTTCTTTTGTTTTTGTCTTTTTTCTCTTGGACTGATTACAGTATACGGGATGTGCGTAAAATCTAAAATCAGGGTTTTGTTAAAGCTGTGTAAAATAGGCTCTTTTCCCTTGTACAAATCTCTCTGTTTTTCGCTTCATTTCCTGTTGCATCCGTCCAAGGATTGCAAAATCTTTTGTACAGCAAATTTTGCATAGCAAAAAAAGCAGCGCTCCCAATCCATCTGTATCGGAAGCGTTGCCTTTGATAATTATGATATGTAGACAAGTCATCAAGGGGGTCATCTCTCCCCAACCGGTTTACCGACTGTCGATAAAAGCAAGCCGAGCAAAGACCTTGTGCTGGGTTTTCAGTCGTCGATCCTTTTCCCGCAATGCGGGCAGAAGCTGGCGCTGATTTTGCCCAGCATCCTGCCACAGTAGGGGCACCTGTAAAAAAGAAGATTTGGAATGATGGAGGACAGGGCAATCACTGCACCGACCGCCCAAAGGATTGGAATAAAATAGCCGAACAGCATCACCACAACTCCAACGAATGCTAAAAGGATTACCAGTTTTTCTGCTGCTTTAGGTTTCATATTCTTTCCTCCTTTTAAAAACTTCTGTATTTATCAAAATGATAGCATAAATTCAGCTTCTTTTCAACTTCCGTCTTCTTTGCTCGAAAAGAAAGGTGTCCGCTTTCCTTTCTGCCAAATCCTTTGGTGATTCTATCAAAAAATTCCGGCAGAAAACGGTATAAAAAGACAAAAACAATTTCTTTTATGAATAACAATTCATTCGAACAGTAAATATATGAATAGCCCGACCGATTGACACCGAATCGGATAGGGTATATACTTTAATTTAGCTGAATACTATCAAAAAAAGCGATTTCAGGAGGTTTACGGAATATGTATCAGTTTGACACCCCATACAACAGAAAAGGAACCAACTGTACCAAATGGGACATCTTCACCGACGAGGAGATGCTTCCAATGTGGATTGCGGACATGGACTTTGAAGCTCCTGCTCCAATCTACGAAGCTTTTGAAAAACGTGCTGCTCACCACGTTTATGCGTACAGCCGTCTGAGCAACGAGTACTATCAGGCTGTCATCGACTGGATGCAGCGCCGCCATCAGTTCCACGTTGAAAAAGACTGGATCGTCTTTACTCCGGGTGTTGTCGTTGCTTTGACCCTGGGCGTACAGGCTGTCACCGAGCCGGGCGAAGAGGTCATGATCCTTTCCCCTGTTTACGGTCCGTTCCGCGGTGCTACCACCGCTTGCGGCAGAAAGCTGATCGAAAGTCCGCTGGTCAACAACGACGGTTACTACACCATCGACTTTGAGGACATGGAAAAGCGTGTAACTCCAAACACCAAAGCCTTCATGCTGTGCAGCCCGCACAACCCGGTCGGTCGTGTATGGACCCGCGAAGAGCTGGAAGGCATTGCAAACTTCTGCCTCAAACATAACCTGTATCTGATTGCAGACGAAATCCACAACGACCTTATCTTTAAAGACCACATCGTGATGAACAAGATTTCCGAGCAGCTGGCTGAACGCACCATCCTGTGTACCGCTCCCAGCAAGACCTTCAACCTGGCAGGTCTTCAGGCTTCCAACATCATCATCCAGAATGAAGAGCTGCGCAACAAATTTAAACAGCTGCTCAACAACCTGCACATCGGCGGCTGCAACGTCTTTGTTGATTCGGTTGTCATTGCTGCATACACCCAATGCGACCAGTGGCTGGATGAACTGAACGCTTACATCAAGTCCAACATGGACTACTTCAGCGAGCAGGTCAATGCCATCGCTCCTCTGAAGATGTGGAATCCAGAAGGCACCTATCTGGCATGGGTAGACTGCCGTGGTCTGAACATGACCGACGAACAGCTGAGCGCCTTCTTTAAGGAGCACCACATGATGTTCAACGGCGGCACCTTCTTCGGTCCAGAAGGCAGCGGATTCACCCGCGTCAACCTGGCTTGCCCACGCTGCTATGTAGAAGAAGCGGTAAAACGTCTGAAAGCAGCAGTCGCTTCCCTGTCTAAGTAGGATTTTTCAAAACAACGGCAAATAAAAAGCTCCGAAAGGCTCAACGCCTTTCGGAGCTTTTTTGATGAGAAGAAGGTCCTTTTGGAATCGTCCGCAGTCTACCCGCAGTATGTACGGCGCTGCATCCAAAGAAACAGCGCCTGCCTGCTGCCGGTCAACGGCAGAAGCGTGTGGTACAGCGGATTCGATTATAGCCCTGACAATGATTGCAGCTACCACAACTCTGGTTGCAGCTATTCTGGCTGCATCCGTCGTTACAGCTGCAATGGCAATGACAATGGC
>FR880208.1:3387-7915 GCA_000435195.1 Clostridium sp. CAG:169
TATAAACACCGGCACACTGACGTAGTATGGATACCTTGGGTAACCGCTAGTAACACGGTAGCCTGCCGGAAAGAAGTCGGAAAGCGAATGGTTGGACTGGGACGCCTGGCTGGACTGGGTGCAGGAATTACAACAACTCATTTGAAAAAACCTCCTTCATCATCAGCAGAAGGGGGTCGCTGCCTCCCTCCTACACCACCATCCTATGCCTTTGGAGGACCTTAGGTTCCTGCAACAGAAAAATTATTCGCGCAGGGTAGCGGTCATGCGGTTTGGAGAGAGCAGCAGCTCCAGAGCGTTGCAGATGTCGGTGACCAGAACGTCCGCCTGCATTGCCGATTTAGTGTATGCACCCTCGTTGCCGATGACAGCGATAGAGAATACGCTGACCGGAAATACCTGGATGTCGTTTTTGCCGTTGCCGATGCTGGCGGTGCGTTCGCAGCCCAGGCTCTGGCACAGGCAGCGTTTGTCCCTTGCAACGGTGTCGCTATCGAAGATTTTCACTTCTACCGGCAGTTTTGCGCACTCTTCCATTACAGTACCGTTGGTATCAGCGGTAACGATGTAGATGGTAACGCCCTGGTCATGGATTTTTTCCAGCAGTTCTTTGACACCGTCCATCACTCTGCCATCTTTTGCGATGGTACCATTGAAGTCCAGAATCAGGTTTTCGATTGCCAATTCGCCCCAACCGGGGATCTGTGTTTTGATCATACAAAACAACTCCTTTTCTATAATCTATCTTTAGCATAGCATCTTTACAAAAAATGTAAAATTGATTTTTTCGATAACATTCACCTTATTTATCAATTTATCTATCTTTTTCTAGTAACAAGTCATGCGTCATAGAGGAAGCATAAAAATTTTTGTCGCACCCTTGACTTTCCTGGCGCAGTATAGTATGCTTATTTATCAGAAAATCCCCTTTAAATACAGCACCGAGAGGCTGGAAAGGGCGTTGATATTCCTTGTGCAATGCTGCCCTTCTGCCCTGTTTTGGTGCGAAGGGCTTTTGTTTTATCTACATTTTCGGGAGGTCATCGTATGCGTCATTTAATCGATCCTATGGATCTTACCGTTGAGGAAATCGACCAGCTGCTTGCGGTAGGAGACGACATCATCCAGAATCCGGCAAAATATTCCGAAATCTGCAAGGGCAAAAAACTGGCTACCCTGTTCTATGAGCCAAGCACCCGCACCCGACTGAGCTTTGAGTCGGCAATGCTGGAGCTGGGCGGCAGCGTGATCGGTTTTTCTTCGGCAGATTCTTCCTCCGCTGCTAAAGGTGAAAGCGTTGCTGACACCATCCGTGTCATCGGCTGCTTTGCAGACATCGCTGCCATGCGTCATCCAAAGGAAGGTGCGCCGATGGTCGCTGCGATGAATTCCCCGATTCCGGTCATCAATGCGGGCGACGGCGGTCACCAGCATCCTACCCAGACACTGACCGACCTGATGACCATTCACCGCCTGAAGGGTCACCTGGACAACCTGACCATCGGTCTGTGCGGCGACCTGAAATTCGGACGCACCGTTCATTCGCTCATCCTTGCCCTCTCCCGCTACACCGGCATCCGCTTTGTGCTGATCTCTCCAAAGGAACTGGCAGTACCGGATTATATTAAGGAAGAGGTCCTGGACAAAAAGAAGATCCCTTACACCGAGGTGCAGAGTCTGGATGAGGCGATGCCGGAACTGGACATCCTGTACATGACCCGTATCCAGCGGGAACGTTTTGCCAGCGAAGAGGAATACCTGCGCCTGAAGGACAGCTACATCCTGACTCCAAAGCAGCTGGAGCTTGCAAAGCCGGATATGTACATCCTGCATCCGCTGCCGCGCGTCAACGAAATCTCGGTCGCTGTGGACAACGACCCGCGCGCTGCTTACTTTACCCAGGTGTTCTGTGGTAAAATCATCCGTATGGCGCTCATCCTCAAACTGCTTGACCGCATCCCGGCACCGTTTGACCAGCAGCTGCCTGCTCCCGAGCGCCATCAGCCACAGGTCGTACACAACCACCTGCACTGCGGCAATCCGCGCTGCATCACCACCATCGAACAGGAGCTGCCACAGGCGTTCCGTCCGGTGGAGGAAAAACCGGGCGCCTTCCGCTGCATCTACTGCGAAGCTCTGGTGGACTAATCCACAATCAAATCGTTCATTTTTTCCCCTTCGTTCCTCATCGTGGGCGCGGAGGGGATTTTTTATCCCATTTCGTTAGAGAAACTTTCCAGTAGAAATTTTCCACTGGAAATCACAACCGTGTAAAATATAAAAAAGTTACTTTCCACTAACAAAATCCTATTGACAGATTGTTCAGCTGATTTTATAATGTGTATATACACGATATAGGAAAGGAGGATACCCATGCAGGACCCGCTCTACCGCTGCCACTGCTCCACCGAAGGGTGCTACTGCGCCACCATCAAGCGTGCCGAGCAGAAAATCACCACTCTCTACAACCGTTACCTGGAACGCGCCGGCATCACCCGCGGGCAGTATGCCCTCTTAGTCAACATCCAAAACCATCCGGGCATCAGCGTCAGCGGACTTGCTGAACGGATGAATCTGGAGCGAACCACCCTGGTGCGCAACCTCAAGCCGTTGGAAAGTCGCCGACTGATTCGTGACACCGCCCAAAGCGGGCGCAGCCGCAGTTTAGAGCTGACCGAAGAAGGCAAAGAGATTCTGGAAACCGCTGTTTCCCTCTGGCAGCAGGCACAGCAGGAGTTTGAGCGACAGATGGGAAAAGAGCGCGCCCAACTGCTGCTGCAACTGCTGGAGGAAATCATCTCCCTGTAAAGGAAGGTGCCTTTCTGACCCACTATCGTGTAGATACACGGTTTATTTTATCTAGGAGGAATTATTATGGATTTATCTGTTCACACTCTCTTTTTCAGTCCTACCGGTGGCACTCGGAAAGCAGCTTCTTTATTTGCCCATTCACTTTCCAGTCATGTGGAAGAACACAGTTTGGAGCAACCAGTCACCGGATTTTCTTCTGATGATTTCGTTGTTGTCGCACTTCCTGTTTTTACCGGACGGCTTCCTGCTTATGCACGAGAAAAACTCAAAGCAATAAACGGAGGCGGCGCAAAAACGGTCGCTATGACAGTATACGGCAACCGTGATTTTGAGGACGCACTTTTGGAACTGCAGGACCTTTTGATTGAGCAAAACTTCCGCCCGGTGGCTGCCATTGCTGCCGTTGCACAGCATTCCATGATGTCTTCTCTTGCTGCTCACCGTCCAGATGAACAGGATGGCGCGCAGCTGGCTGAATTTGCCCAAAAGGTTGCAGAGAAGCTAGTCTCCTGCGACTGCTGTAATTCTCCTTGTGTCCCCGGCAATCGACCCTATCGGGAGCCGGAACCAACTCCTGTTATCCCTGCCACCAACGAAAACTGTGTTCAGTGCGGACTGTGCGCTGCACGATGCCCTGTTGGAGCAATCGACCCTGCCGACCCTTCCCACATCAATCCGACGCTCTGTATCCTGTGTATGCGCTGTGCCGGAATTTGTCCAACAAAAGCAAAGGATCTGCCTTCACCGGTTCGAGAAAACATCTCGGCATTTCTTTCCCAATTCCAGGCAAACCGTCGCCCAAATCAACTGTTTCTATAAGCGATATGCAACGATTTTCTCTTGAAAATATCCCATTTTAGTGTATAATAAAAACGAAGATTGCATTGCCTCTTCCTTCCCTGCCCGAGCACAATATCTGCCGGCAGGAAGTCTATGATACAGAAAGGATGATTGCTTTTGGCAACCAATGCTCCTCAGACCAAACACGTCAAAATCGACATCAAGGGAATGACCTGTGCTGCCTGCTCCGCCTCGGTGGAGCGTGCGCTGCGGCGCGCTGACGGGGTGCTCCAGGTCAATGTCAACCTTGCCACTAACAGTGCCACTGTCCTGTGCGACCCTTCGGTCAGCGAACAGATGCTGGTGGAAATCGTCAACAAAACCGGCTTTTCCGGCAGCCTTGCCGACCCGGAGGAAATCAGCGTTGCACTCACCCACACCATCAGCAAACGGCGGCTGATTATCGCGCTGATTTGCGGCGCGGTGGTGTTGTACATCGGGATGTCCCATATGCTGCCGGTGCGTCTGCCGCTGCCTGCCATCATCGACGACCGAATCAATCCGCTCAACTTCGCCCTCATCCAGCTGGTGTTCACCATCCCGGTACTCATCTGCGGACGAAACTTTTTCATCAACGGAACCAAAAACCTCATCAAGCTGCATCCCAATATGGACTCGCTGGTGATGATCGGAACCACCACCGCCTTCCTGTACAGCCTGTACAACACCTTCACCATCACCCAGGGAAATGCTCACGGCGCACACAACCTCTATTTTGAATCGGCAGCGGTGGTGGTCGCACTGGTGCTGCTTGGAAAGTATCTGGAGGAGAACAGCAAAAACTCCGCCAAGCAGGCAATCAATTCGCTGGTTTCGATGATTCCGAACACCGCTGTCATCCTCAAGGACGGGCAAGAGGTGGAGATCCCTGCCAAAA